>JBLNFC010000415.1:0-3926 GCA_050263355.1 Acidobacteriota bacterium | reverse complement strand
CGAAGAAGCTCGGAATCAAACCGGGTTTTAAAGTCGCTCTGCCCGATCTTCCGCCTGAAGTAAAATCGGAACTCAAGACAGCGCTCACCGAATGCCAGGACGCAAGCTCAGTTAAAACTGCCCTCGACTTCGTGTTGCTGCCGAGTAAGAGCCAATCTGACCTCAAAAAGAAGTTTCCGCAGTGGTCGAAGAGACTCGCGCCCGCCGGAATGCTGTGGGTCTCCTGGCCTAAGAAAAGTTCTCGACTCGCGACCGATCTCGACGAAAACAAAGTCCGGGAGATTGGGCTTGCAGCGGGCCTCGTGGACGTAAAAGTCTGCGCGATCAACCCGGTCTGGTCGGGCCTCAAGTTTGTCATCCGGGTAAAGGACCGGGCTTAGAAGCGTCCGGCGCGCGCTCAGTCACGAGTAAATAGGTGTGCTCAACTGCGCACGATTATTCCTTCTCGCGAGGAGCCATGGCGTAGTAGCCATTGCGGGACTGAATCTTGTAGTTCTTATCTTTCGCCCTGATCTCCACCTTGCGGAAAGAGCCGTCGAGCTTGGAATTTATCGGCGTATACCCGATGTTGTACTGGCTGCGCAGCTCTTGGGCGATTTGGTCGAAGGCGCTCTTCAGCTTCTCCATCTTGTTACCAACTTCGATGACCCGCCCGCCAGTTTCCCCGGCCAGTTTCTTCATCGAACTGTCGCCTGAGTATCCGCCAAAACCGTAGAACCCGCGGTCAGCAATGAGGAGCACATACACGATCGCATCCGATTTCTGAGCGGCTTCGATGGCATCTTTCACATTGGACTGACTGCCCTGGTCCTCTCCGTCGGTAAGGATGATCATGGCCTTACGCCCGACTTCATGCGCGAGCTCATCATGGGAGGCGAGATACACCGCGTCATACAGTAGCGTTCCACGCGGAATCGACGAAGTCGGAACCGGGCCACCGCCCAAGCCGGGCAGTGAGCCGCCACCCCCTCCGGTATTGATTCGCGCCTTGTTCAGAGCCGCGCTCAGCTCCGGAGCTGAGTTCGTAAAATCCTGGAGGAGGTCTACATTCACATCGAAGCTGATAACGAAGGCCATATCTTTGGGCCGAAGAATGTCCTTCAGGAAGGCGGACCCTACTTCCTTCTCCATTTCCAGCACGCGTTGCTGGCTGCCGCTGCTGTCAATAAGCATGCCAAGGGTCAAGGGAAGGTTGGATTCCGCGGTGAAGTACTTGATGGTCTGCGGCTTCCCGTCTTCGAGAACCTCGAAATCATTCTTGGTGAGAGCCGGAATCAGCGCACCGCGCTTGTCCTTAACATTGAAAAACAGCTGGACAACATTGACGTTAACCTTCAGGGTTTCCATCGACTGGTCCTGGTCCGAGCTGTTTTGGGCGAGGCAAGATACAGCTCCGGCGAT
Source organism: Acidobacteriota bacterium (assembly GCA_050263355.1). GTDB lineage: Bacteria > Acidobacteriota > Terriglobia > Terriglobales > Acidobacteriaceae > Gp1-AA122. The sequence continues at coordinate 2,525 of JBLNFC010000415.1, read as the reverse complement.
CAACAGCAACCAGCAGGAAACCAGCTTCGGCAAGCGAGTGATTTTCAACATGCGGGGATTTCTTCCGACCTTTTCCTCTGAGTGTATTACTCTACTCTTACGAGTTAGATGCACCAATCCGAGCCGTCTGGGCATCTGATTTGCAGGAATTTACCGCGACCGTCTAGATAAGAGGGAGGGTGTAAAGCTTGGGAGGCAAATGGGATAAAACGCGATCGTTCCTGACGGTTATGGTCCTGAGCTCGATGCTCGCGGTTGCCCAGCAGCAGCCCCAGCAGGGTATTCCTGACGCTCCTTCGGCCACGAAGCCACCGCAACCCTTCCCGTCTTCCACAGCAGCCCCTACCGCAACGCCGGGTCAACCACCTGCGGATCAAACACCACCCGACCAGAACGCACCGAGTAACGACGGTCCGGGAGCCGATCAGCCCCCTGTACCCACTCCGAATATCAAAACCGTGCCCGAGGGAGGCGCGACGCCAACGCCAGCCCCGAATACCAATAGCCGCGATCAGATTTTCACCATCATTCGAAACGTGAACTTCGTGGCTGTGCCAGTCACGGTCAAGGACAGAAACACCGGGAGGATGGTAGATGGGCTGCTGCCTCAAGACTTTTCGGTGCTCGAGGACGGCGTCAAACAAAAACTCACGTACTTCACCAGTGATCCCTTCTTCCTTTCGGCGGCGGTTATCTATGACCTGGGCCTGCCCGACGCGTCGGTCCAAAAAGTAAACCAGACCTTCAGCGCGATGACGGGAGCATTTAGCCAATACGACCAGGTTTCCGTATATACCTACAGCACGGCAGTCACCCGTGTCAGCGAGTTCACCCCGCCCAATCAGAGATTGACCACCGTACTCAACAGTCTGAAGGTGAATCGCGGGCAAAACAACGGAGTGCCGGTGCTCTCGGGCCCGCTGGCGGGAGGCCCTACAATCAATGGAATGCCCGCGTCCGGCGGACCTGTGCCGGTAAATACCCCCACCAAGCAGGCGCACGTACTTAACGATGCAATCCTGAGAGCTGCGCTGGATCTTAGCAAACAGGACCGTACACGGCGCAAAGTGATTTTCATCGTTAGTGACGGCAAGGAGCAGGGCAGCACGGCCAGCTACGCGGATACATTGAAGGTACTGCTGCAGAACGAAATTTCGGTTTACGCGGTAGCGACTGACTCATCCGCCCTGCCCGTCTATAGGCAGCTCAACAAACTGCATCTGCCTCGACAGGGTTACGACAACCTGTTGCCCCGCTATGCTGCCGCGACGGGTGGCGAGGTGTACACAGAGTTCTCACAGAATGCCATTGAGCGCGCTTACGCTAGCGCCATGGGGGACGCTCGCAATCAGTACACCCTTGGGTACATGACCAAAGCCGCGCCTTCCAGTACCTATCGCGAGATTGAGGTGAAAGTTGATGTACCCAGTCTCGACGTGCGCGCGAAGTACGGCTACTACCCTCTGCCGCCCGGCCGCTAGTCGCTTCCCCAATTCAACTCGGTGGCCCCATTAGTAACCTCGCGGAAGGTGCCGGATTCCGTGCGCATGTGGTATAAAACCAATCAGTTAGAAACCACTGCAAAATTTGCGTCAGCGCTGCCATCGTTGGGTGGAGCTGGCCGTAAGTCCTGAGGGAAAGTTTGAGTTTCATAAATTTCGCAGCCCGCGAGATCAACTGCAAGATCGTCTATTACGGCGCTGGGCTTGGTGGTAAAACCACCAATTTGCAGCACATTTACCAGAAGACGGCCGAGCAGCAAAAGGGCAAGATGATCTCGCTGGCCACGGAAACGGAACGTACCCTCTTCTTTGATTTCCTTCCGCTGGACTTAGGCACGGTGCGCGGCTTCAAGACCCGCATGCACCTCTACACCGTACCTGGGCAGGTTTTCTACGACGCCAGCCGAAAACTGATCCTACGGGGTGTCGATGGAATTGTTTTTGTCGCCGACTCGCAAGAAGAGCGCATGGATGCCAACCTCGAAGCCATGGACAACTTGATGGCCAACCTGCAGGAGCACGGTTACAACTTCGAGAAAATCCCGTACGTGCTGCAACTCAACAAGCGCGACTTGCCCAACATCCTCCCCGTCGACAAACTAAAGCAGGAATTGCAAAAAAAGAATGAACCCGTGATTGAATCCATTGCCTTCCAGGGTCAAGGCGTGTTCGAAACGCTGAAGGAAATCGCCCGCCAGGTACTGATTGAACTGAAACAGGGTGGTTAGAAAAATGGCTGTCGGCATGCAGCTTTAGTTACCTCACTTGGATCTTCACGCTCATTTGCCTTTCCCTGGACTCCCCCCTCACGGACGTAAGCTAGCGGTCCTTTGGACCCCAACTTGACGCTCGACGCTCCTCTTCGTCATATCAAGCAATTTACGCAAGTGGTTTCCGCCCACGTGCAGGAGTCCGCGTCCACCAATTCCGAATAGGGGGAATATGAGGTCCACTGCAACCAGTCAAAAGACTTGGATCGATCGACAAGCTGCGCTCCTTGGCCGACAACATTGGCGGGAAGAT
>JBLNFC010000414.1:0-4019 GCA_050263355.1 Acidobacteriota bacterium | reverse complement strand
TGAGCTTTAAGTTGAACGATTCTCTCCTTGGCACGCCGTAGAGCCCGTTCGAAGCGAGAGTTGTCGAACGGCTTCAGGAGATAGTCAAGGGCTCCTGCCTCAAAGGCCCGCAGTGCATATTCGTCGTACGCAGTGACGAAAATAATGGCTGCATGTAACTCGCTTCCTAACAGCTCAAGGACATCAAATCCGTCACACTCGGGCATTTGGACATCGAGGAACAACAAGTCTGGTTTCGTTCTGCGAATTTCCGCAACTGCCTCGTGTCCTGAGCCGCACTCGGCAACGATTTCAACTTCCGGATTTCCATGCAGAAGCACCTTGATGTTGCTCCGAGCGAGCGGTTCGTCGTCCACAATGATGGTTCGGATCCTGGCAGGGTCACGTGACGGCAAGATTATTTCTCCCGAACGGGTAGACAGACCGTAGCTTCTACGCCACTCGGCTCCTGATTGCGGATGGGCAGCTGGAACGATTTGCCATAAAGACTCTGCAGCCGCGTGCGCACGTTCCGAATTCCGATTCCCGATTCCCTTATCTCCCAGTCGGCGGGCATGCTGGGCCCATCGTTGTAGACGCTTAAAGCCAGCAGCCCATTGGAGCGTGCGGCTGCAATCCGAATTTCTCCTCCATGCGTCCGCTTTGCAATACCGTGCTTGACTGCATTTTCCACCATAGGCTGCAAGATCAGGCTGGGAACTTGGACGCGAAACAGTTCGCTGGAAACGTCGATAGTCACGTGAAGGCGCTCGGCGAATCTGACTTTTTGTATGTCCAGATATTTCTGCGTGAAGGCTAATTCTTCCTCGAGCGGCACCTCTTGCTTGTTCGAGTCCCGCAGAACATGACGCAAGAAATCGCTCAGTCCTGCAATCATGCTGACGGCCTGGTCGTTTTTCTGCTCACGTACGAGACCGGCGATCGCATTCAGAGTGTTGAATAAAAAGTGCGGCTCGATTTGGCGTCGCAGCGAATCCAGTTGCATCTTTGAAAGTTGCTCGTTCAGACGGGCAGCCTCGGTCTCCTGACGCGCTAGTCTCGCTCGTGAACCCAGCACATAAGCCACTATCAATACGAATCCGTAAAGCATTAAGAAAAGAAGAAGTCCGTTATAGAACTTCTGCAGCCAGAGCATGACAAAAGGCTGACCCGCAGGCAATTTTCCCCATGGATTGAGGAGGTTCTCCAGCCATGCAATCCAGGCCGACGACGCCAATCCAATTGCCATGCACGTAAAGAGGTGGACCAACCAAAAGGACGGAAGGTTCAATCGTGACGCAGGATAGCTGCGGCTTAGACGGAGAATAGTCGGGGTAACCAGCAGCCACGGCAGCCAGGAAAGAAGTACGGTTACGAACAACTGCGTCCAATTGTGGTGCATGCCTTCCGCGCGCATAGCAAGCACAGTTTGTGTCGCATCAAAGAGTGCGATCCCCGACCAGATCAAGCCGCTCCAAAACCATTGACCTGAATCGCCGCGGTTGGGTTCAGAAGTCATATATGGAATGATGCTATGCTACGGCTTCCAGAAAACGGCGTAAATGCAGCCAATCCACGCTAGTTCGCAGGGAATGGTCTAGCAATTCCCGTCCCGAGACATCATACTGCCGCCATGTTGACTCAGACGAAAACTGCGCTCCTAATCTGGATCGTTGCCTCATCGACGATTCTCGTAGGCCAGACTGCAACAGCGCCGGCCTCCAGCCCCGCATACACCAGCGATTCGCAGATGAAATTCCCTGAGGGCTATCGCCAGTGGGTGTACCTTACTACCGGCTTTGACATGAGCTATAACCCCGCATTGCAGAATAGCGATCACCACATGTTCGACAATGTCTTCGTCAATCCCGAGGCATACAGAACATTTGTGGAGACAGGAACATGGCCGGACAAGACCATTCTTGTACTCGAAGCCCGAGGTGCGGAAGGGAAGGGCTCGATTAATCAGAAAGGCAATTTCCAGGGCACAGACGTCATGGCGACGGAAGTCCACGTGAAGGACGAAGCAAGATTCCCGGGAAAATGGGCGTTCTTTGGCTTCGATGACGGTAAAACGGCCGCCATGATTCCCCAATCAGCCCCTTGCTACAGTTGCCATGCTGAGCACGGCGCGGTGGACACGACGTTCGTGCAGTTCTATCCAACCTTGTTGCCCATTGCAAAGGCCAAGGCCACACTCAGTCCGTCCTATGTCAAGGAAACAACGGCCCAGAAGTAGAACCTCTGCCCGAGTGCGAGCGGACTGATGCGGCGTACCTAGAATGTGTATTTCAGCGCGAACTCAATCTGGCGATTATCAGTCGCCGTGTTGGTGATAGCGGCACCGCCTGGTTCATCAACGGCGATCTGTGATCCGCCGCCCGGCAGGCCGAAGTTTGGATGATTGAAGAGGTTGAAGAATTCGGCGCGAAATTCCAACTGCTGTGATTCGCGGATCTTGAAGTTTTTCTGTAAAACAAAATCGAAATCGACCAGATCCGGCCCGCGCAGGTTGCCAATGCGCGCGTTGCCGAACTGATGAGAGAAATGCTGGCCCGGAGCAAGAGGCGGCGTGACAAATGCCGTTTGGTTGTACCAGCAATCCAACGTCTGATGTCCAGGATTGGTGCAGCCAAAGTCCGTTCCCTGCGACGCGGTGTTGAGAGAGAAGTTATAGGGATCACCAATCTGGTCGGGACGATAGCTGAAACTTCCTGTATTGCTGAAGTCACTGGACATAGTGGCGGTCACAGCTTCGCCACTCTGCACAGTCGTGATTCCGCCAATTTCCCAGCCCCCTAGTACTGCATCTGCGACACGGCTGCCCTTTCCCACGAAGCGGCGGCCTCGCCCGACGGGAAGCTCATAGAGATAACTTAGCGTAAAGCGATGTCTCAGGTCGGGAGTTACAGGACCGTGCTCGAGGTCCGGCCGATACGAGTTCTGAATGAAACCTCCAACGTTGCCATCCGCATTGCCCAGATTCTTGGCAAATGTGTAGGCCGTGAGGAAGTTGAACCCGTTTGCGAAGCGCTTGTTCAAAGAAGCCTGGAATGCGTTATAGAACATCTGCAGCTGCGGGAAATCGAGAGGCAACACCGCCGTCATGTTCGGTTGCTGGTTGAAGTATCTGCGCCCGAAGTTGGGGAAAGGACATCCGCTGGCTGTAGCCGGCCCGCAAAAATTGGTGTCGAGAATCTGAGTTGCCTGGTTGAAGTCGCTGGCTTCGTGGTTCCATAGGTGGTAGGCGCGCGTACCTACATATCCGACTTGCGCAACCCAGTTCTGCGCGAACTGATGCTGCACGTTGAGATTCCATTCCATGATGATAGGAATAGTCCGCTCGCGCCCGGTCGTCTTGACCGCGCCCAAGATGTTGACGGCATCGCCTGGCGGAATCGTCGCAGGAAAGCCGCTCGAGATCAACTGAGCGGCTGTCGGGGGCTGGCCGGGGTTGAAGTTCTGGGCAACGAATGTGAGCTGAGTGGGATTAAGTCCCAGGTCATCAAAGATGTTCGCTTCCGCCGAGTAGAAGACTCCAAAAGCACTTCGAACAACTGTGTTGCGCGGCAATGACCAGGCGAAGCCTACGCGCGGCGCCCAATTGTTTTTGTCGAATGCCACACCCGCATGAGAGACAGGATTGGGGCCATAAGAATTGATTACGATTGCACGGTTCAGATCGAAATTACCGACCCGACCATTTGCGGGAGATGTGATCTCGTAACGAAGCCCGAGATTGATCGTCAGATTTGGGCGGATGCGGATGTCATCCTGAGCAAATGCTGCGAGATCCCAATAGCGAGTTGGATATAGCCCGAGCAGGAAGTCTTGTTCGTTGGCATCCGGGATCCCTAACAAGAGATCAGCCAGCCCATTGCCGCCGTTGGCGGTCGTCAGATCGTTGGTGTAAACACCCCCGAAATCAAAGAAGCCGCGCGGCGCCGTCACTTGATAGAAGTTGCGTTGCTGTCGCCGGAAATCGCCGCCGAACTTCAGCGAGTGTCGGCCCCGAATCCACGTGATCGTGTCTGCGATCT
>JBLNFC010000413.1:0-6249 GCA_050263355.1 Acidobacteriota bacterium | reverse complement strand
ATACAGTTGAACGTCTGATCACACACTTCGACCAAGGTCCGTCGCAAGCTTCCAGGACCTGCCACCATGTCTGTGAACAGGTACACCAGCATGGTCGCGAGCTTCGGGTGAATCATCCCCGAACCTTTTGCGACACCCAGGATTGTCGCAGTGCCGCCTCGGACCGGAACAGCAGCACACGCCAGCTTCGGTCGTGTGTCGGTGGTCATAATACTCTGAGCGAATTCCCTGAACGCTTCAGCGGACGCAGCCTGTTTCGCAACCAACTGAGGTAATTTGGTCACAATCTTGTCCACGGGAAGCGGGACACCAATGATTCCGGTCGATGATGGAAATACCTCATGGGACTTCACGCCGAGCCCTCTCGCCGTTGCTCGGCAGACCTGCTGACAACTCCGAACGCCTTGTTCTCCAGTTGCACAATTTGCATTCCCTGAATTAACGATCACGGCGCGAACCAGGCCTCGACTCGAGCGAAGGGCCTCGCGTCCCACGTGTATGGGCGCGGCTGCAACGCGGTTACTCGTGAAAACCGCCGCGGCAGTGGTTCCAGAAGAGCAATTAACAAGGGCTAAATCGGGTCGACCGCTTGCTTTCATTCCCGCCGCAACTGCGGAGAACGAAAACCCGGATGGCAACTGAATGGAATTCGTGAGAAAGAGACTGTCCGTCATAACTGGAGCTTCACCAGTGACGAACTCGGCTGCGACAGAATCGCGAACGTGGGAACGTCCCCTCGCACCATTGCGACTTCATCGCAGCAACTCAGCTTTGGGCAGACGCAACAGTCTTTGTACAGCTTGTCTGGGATGTCTTCTCTCTGAACGATGACAAAACCCAGCTTCGAAAAGAATTCTGGGATGCGCGTGAAAAGACATACGCCGCCCACCTGATGTTTTTCGGCATGCTTGAGCAGTTTCTTTACCAGCAGAACCCCAGCGCCTCTGCGCCGGTACTCCGGATCAACGGTGATGGAGCGAATTTCAGCCAGATGCGGTCCATAAAGGTGCAACGCTCCGCATCCAACGATTTTTCCGCGATCCTCCACCACGACGAAATCCCGCACGTTCTCACAAATTTCCGGAAAACTGCGAGGAAGCAGCGTGCCGCTCTCGAAATGGGACGAGATCAAGCCATGAATCTCTTCGGCATCGGGAAGGGTAGCTTCACGCGTGCGCATGCGCTACTCCTCGAATGGCCGCTACCGCTTGCCGTGCTTCGGCGAGCGAGTCCTTCACGCGTTCAGGTGCAGTGCCGCCGCGAACGTCATGAATGGCGATCGCGGATTCAAGCGTCACCTGCGAATAGAAGTCCGTGCCGAAGGCCGGGCTAAGCTCGTCCAGTTCTGCGAGATCCAATTGGTGAAGTTCGCAGCTTTTTTCCAGACAACGGCGAACCGCCTTGCCGATAATCTCGTGCGCCAGACGAGCGGGCACTCCGCGACGAACCAGATAGGTGGCCGCCGCCCAGGCGTTCATGAAACCCGACTGCGCCGCGGACTGCATACGACCATAATCAAACTCGACTGCTCTCATCCAACTGCTTGCGATCGGAACGAGCGCAAGAGCCGTTTCGGCCGCGTCGAAGAGCGGCTCCTGCGTTTCCTGCAAATCCTTGTTGTAAGCGAGTGGTAAACCCTTCGTCATCACCAGTAACGAAGTCGCTGCACCCGCAACACGCGCGGACTTTCCGCGGATTAGTTCCAGTAAGTCAGGATTCTTCTTTTGTGGCATCGCGCTGCTGCCGGTGGAGAACGCCTCAGGAAGTTGGACAAAACCGAACTCCTGGGTAGAGAACAGAATCATCTCCTCAGCCCACCGGCTCAGATGCGCAGCCAGCAGCGCGAGAACATTTACGAATTCAATGGCGAAATCGCGGTCACTAGTCGCGTCGATGCTGTTAGGGGTCGGTGCTTCGAAGCCGAGCTCTGCGGCAACGGCCTCCCTGTCGATCGCAACAGTAGCCCCCGCTATGGCTCCCGATCCGAGAGGGCATAAGTTTGTTCGCTTTCGACAGTCAGCTAAGCGCTCCGCATCGCGTTCGAACATCGCCGTGTAAGCCAGAAGCCAGTGCGCAACCAACACCGGCTCGGCTCTCTGCAGATGTGTGTAGGACGGCATAGCTGCAGTGCCCGCGCTCTCAGCACGCGAGAGAAGCGTTTCCAGCAATTCAGCTAGACCTTCTGTTAACTGATCAATTGCGGCTCGAACATACAGGCGGAGATCCGTCGCGATCTGCTCGTTCCGACTCCGGCCGCTGTGCAGTTTGTACCCAGTCTCGCCAATGAATTCGACGAGCCGCTTCTCTACAAAATGGTGGACGTCCTCTGCTTCCGAATCCTCGACAAAGCCAGCTGAGGCCTTCGCCCGATCTGCGATCTTGTCGAGTCCGAAGAGTATCGACGCCAGCTCCTCTTCGGACAAGATTCCCGCGTTTTTCAGAGCGCGCGCATGAGCGCGACTGGCGTCGAGCTCATAACCAAGCAGCCGTCGATCAAATGGGAAAGAACGCTGCCAACGCTCGAACTCGGGATCCAACTGCTGCCGGAAGCGACCCGACCACATTTTCACTTTGCCACCTCCATGCGCGCCTGCGCCCGCGAACGCGAAGGTAATCCGAGAATGCGAATGAATCCCGCCGCATCTTTCTGATCGTAGCTATCTCCCATTGTGAACGCAGCCAGATCGTTGCGATACAGCGAGTGTTCGGAGCGGCGGCTCACGATCGACACGTTCCCTTTGTAGAGGGAGAGGGTCACGCCGCCAGTCACCTCTTTCTGGGTCGTCTGGATGAATGCGTCCAAGGCTTCACGCAAAGGAGTGAACCAAAGCCCAAAGTAGACCATCTCCGCATACTTAAGCGCGACGTGTTGCTTGAAGTGCATCATGTCGCGATCGAGACACAGCGCCTCCAGTTCACGATGCGCAGTGAGCAACAGGGTTCCACCGGGCGTTTCATAACACCCACGCGACTTGATACCGACAAACCGATTCTCGACCAAGTCAACACGGCCAACGGCGTTCCTGCCACCAATCTCGTTCAGCAGTTCCAGCAGTGAGACAGGATCCATGGGCAAACCGTTCACAGATATCGGGACACCCTGCTCGAATCCGATTGCCACCTCTTCCGCGCGGTCGGGCGCATCCTGGGCTGAGCGGGTTAGCTGCCAAGTGCTGCTCAGTGGGGCATTGGCGGCGTCTTCCAGTTCCCCTCCCTCGTGACTCACGTGCCACAGGTTGCGATCGCGGCTATGTATTTTCTCGCGACTGGCGGCCACGGGTATGCCGTGTTGCTGGGCATAATCCAAGCAATCTTCACGCGACTTCAGTGTCCATTCCCGCCAAGGTGCGATCACTTTAAGCTCAGGTGCGAGCGCCTGGTACGTGAGTTCAAAACGAACCTGGTCATTTCCTTTGCCGGTGCAACCATGAGCGACCGCCGTCGCGCCTTCCTGCAAGGCGACTTCAACCTGATGCTTCGCAATAACCGGCCGAGCCAGTGACGTCCCAAGCAGGTACTTATGTTCGTACACGGCACCCGCTTTAAGTGCGGGAAAGACGTATCCGGTGAGGAATTCCTCACGCAAGTCTTTAACCACGACCTTGCTCGCCCCAGTGGCGTACGCCTTGCTGACTACGGCATCGAGATCTTCACCTTGTCCAACATCGCCGACCATCGCGATCACGTCATAGGCGTAGTTCTCTTTCAGCCATGGGATAATGATCGAGGTATCGAGACCTCCGGAATACGCGAGAACGACCCTGTCAGGCATGTGCGCTCCTCGTTGGGAAACGGCCCATCCCGCCACCCAGAAGTAGTAGAAGAATTGCTTTCTGAACATGCATCCGATTTTCTGCCTGATCGAAAACAATAGACTGAGGCGAATCAATGACCGCGTCCGTAACCTCTTGCCCGCGGTGGGCCGGCAAACAATGCATGAAGACCGCATCAGTTGCCGCCTCGGCCATCAGGGTTTCGTTCACTTGGTATGGCGTGAAGATGGCTTCTCGCTGCTCGGTCTCACGCTCCTGGCCCATGCTCACCCATGTATCGGTGTAAACCGCATCGACGCCAGAAACAGCTTCGTAGGGATTGATGAACAGGTCGATGTTGGCGCCTGTCTCTGCCGCTATCTCACGAGCATCAGCCAACAAATGTGGATCCGGCCCATAGCCGGAAGGCGTGGCAATCCGGATCGAGGAACCGAGGGCCGCGCATGTAAGCATCAGCGAATGCGCTACGTTGTTGCCGTCTCCAACAAAGGCTAGTTTCAGGTTCTTCACGTTGCCGAACTTCTCCACGAGGCTGAAATAGTCAGCTAAAGCTTGGCACGGATGTTCTAGTTCACTGAGGGCATTCACCACAGGAATGCTGGCGTATTCGGCCATCTGCTCAATCGTGGAATGCGTAAACGTGCGGAGAACGATCACGTCGACCCAGCGCTCGAGATTGTGAGCAATGTCGCTGAGCTTCTCACGGGCGTCCAGACGGCCATGAGTCTGATCCACAAAGAACGAGACTCCACCCAGGCCCGCCATGCCAGCCTCAAAAGTCAGCCGCGTTCGTAACGAGGGCTTCTCAAAGAACATCGCTAATTGTTTGCCACTCAATGCACCTCGGAAATCTGCAGGACGTGCCTTCATCAACGCCGTGAGATCGAGGATCGATTCGACTTCACGGGGAGCGAGGTCGCGGATGGAAACCAAGTCGCGGCACCAGAATCCTTTGGGATCCGGAATGCTGGCGAGGTGGGCGCTGCCGAGTGGTTGACTGTTCATGAGTTGCTCCTTGCTGAGGCCTGTTTTTTGCGAGCCGTGTGCGGCGCTGAAGATGAACAAGCTGCCAAAGCCGCACTGAGCGCGCTTGTGACGCTGTCCACGTGCTTCTTCTCGATGATGTATGGCGGCAGAAAGCGCAGCACTGTTTCGTGAGTGCGGTTGATGATGATCCCCTCTTCGAGTAGCCGCCGCGCGATGTTTTTGGCGAGATCGGCAGAATTCAGTTCCAATGCCAGCATCAACCCCATTCCGCGGACTTCCCGGATGTCAACGTGTTTTGTCGCAAGCTGATCTAGTTGCGAGCGGAAGTAGTCGCCGGTTTCAACGATATGGGGCAGCAATTCCTCAACTTGTTTTAAGAATTCAATGGCGACTGCGCAGGAAAGCGGACCGCCGCCGAAGGTGGTGCCGTGAAGCCCGGGATGCATGCAGCTTGCAACCGTCTCGGTCGCAAGAATCGCCCCCAGAGGCAGGCCAGCGGCAAGAGGTTTGGCTACCGTAACGATGTCGGGCCGAACTCCATAGCGCTGGTACGCGAAGTAATCTCCGGTTCTACCCAACCCACATTGAATCTCGTCGATGATCAACAGCGCGCCGTATTTCTTTGTGACCTCGCGCGCAAGTTGCAGGAACTCCGGGGTCACCGGGTTGATGCCGCCTTCGCCTTGGATGGTTTCAAGGCACAGTGCACAGACACTTCCGTCGAATTGCCGTTTCAGGTCATCGAGATCATTGAATGCAACAAAGTTCACGCCCGGGAGCAGTGGCGCAAACGGGGCTCGATACTTTTTCTGATACGTAGTTGCGAGTGAACCGAACGTGCGGCCGTGAAATGAATTCTCCAACGCCAGCATGCGCCACTTTGCTTTATGCCCATTGCGACTGTGCTCATGGGCGTAGGCACGCGCCAGCTTCAGCGCACCTTCCCAAGCCTCTGTACCGCTGTTGCAGAAGAAAGCGCGATCCAGTCCAGCCATGCGGGTAAGCAACTTCGCCAGTTCTGCCTGGTATTCATGGAAGAACAGATTGGAGATGTGAATGAGCTTCGCCGCTTGCTCTCCTAGTACTTTGCGGATTGCAGGATGTCCATAGCCAAGTGCGTTGACGCCAATACCACTGAGAAAATCCAAGTAGCGCTTCCCATTGGAATCCCACAGATACACGCCACGGCCGCGCGTAAACAGCACAGGGTTGCGTTCATAAGTTGGCAGCAGCAGAGCTGCCTCGGACTTCATTACGGAGGCGAGGTTCATGCGACCAGGACCTCGGTCCCGCATTCCAGCTTGGAAAAGTAAAACTGTGGCAAGAGCCTCACCTGCTCAGCTGGGAGTATTCGAACTCTGCCCACGCCGTGCATAAGGGCGTGACCACAGGCCTCAAGTTTGGGAAGCATGCCGCCCACGATCACGCATTCGCGAATCAGTTCTTTGGCCTGCTTCATTCGCAGCCACGGCATGATGCAACCTTCGGC
>JBLNFC010000412.1:0-2616 GCA_050263355.1 Acidobacteriota bacterium | reverse complement strand
TTGAACTTCAATCGCTTGCCGTATTTCCGCGCGATCCGATTCACCACGCTATCGAACTCCGCTTCGCGGTTTCGCTCGACCAAAAAGGCCGCGTTCATAATCATTTTGTCCCCGATGGGTTGATTATCTCGCGAGGCTACACACACTGCACGCAAGGCTTCGTAGATTTCGCGAACGTACTGCGTGGAACGCTCCGCCAGAGACTTGTCAATCATGCGCCCCAGTTGCATGCGAGCCAGATAGGTGGACTGCAGGTGCTTACGGATAATTTCCTGGTGGAATTGGCGAATCTCCTCGTCTTCCTGCTTTAACTCTTCAATGATCTGATCACGGTCCCAATTGACTTTCAGGCCAAATTCCAACTTCCCCGCCATCTGATTCAGCACATCCTTCAACGACGAGTAGATACTCTTCAGCACTTCACGGATGTCGTCGTCAGTACGAAAGACAGTGCCGAAACTCATAGGAATGATGGTGTAGTTCTTCATCACGGTTTCAATTACGTGTTCGTGGGCGAGAGCATTCTCGCGAGTAGGATCGAAAATATATACAGCCGTCTTGCTGACTACAGCTGCAATATCCAGGTACTTGACCAAGTACACCAGCTCGCCAGCGCCCCCAATGCCGATTTTCCCGAACGTTGCCGGCTCTTTGGATTCAACGATTCCATAGACGTATCGCCCGCCTTCACCGGGCGTAATCTCAGGCATCAGAGAAGATGCGTCGGCAATCTTTACGTGCAAGTCGTCTTGCGTGGCTTTGTTGTCCCTCGGAGGCCGAGTGGCAGCTTTGGTGGCCATACCTTTTCCCTTTTTCAAGTGATCCCTCGTAGGCGCGCCCCTGATCACTGACTAGTAGCTTCCCCGATTAACCCCTATTCACTGCTGTGTCCGGACCTATTCTAACGGGAAATGACAGCTTAAAGACGGTTCCCCGGCCTACCGTACTGCGGACCTGAATGCGTCCGGCATGGTTCTCTACAATACCCTTGACTATCCAAAGGCCCAGTCCGGTACCTTTCTCTCCCTTGGTGGTGACGAAAGGCTCGAACATCGAGGCTTGTAGCTCGCGGGGAATACCGACCCCGTTGTCCGCCACGCTGATGGTGGTCCAGCCATGGATTCCGTCGGCTGACCGGACGTGCCGGGTTCGAATGACCAATTTGCCACCCTCGGGCATGCTGTCGCGACCATTCACAACCAAATTCGAAAGCAGTTGCCTGAACTGATCTGCCGAACCCTTTAGAGGCGGCACATTGCCCAGTCGCTTATCCACGCTGACACCCGCCTTGCTCAGCGGGCGTCCAAACAGGGTCAGAGTGTCCTCCACAATGGCATTCAAATCGAAGCTGCCCAGTTGACCCGCGTTCCGGTACAGTCCGAGCATCTGGCGGACAATGCGCGTCACTCGCTCAGTTTCATTCTTGAGGACGTCATAGATGGGCTCCGAGGCCGGTTCCATTTTGCCCTTCAAGAGGTAAATGGCGTTCTTGATAGCCTCCATGGGATTGTTGATCTCGTGCGCAATTGTGCCCGCCAGTCGACCGGTCGCGGCGAATTTCTCCATCTCAAGCATCCGGCGCTCAAGTTGCAGTTGCTCAAGTTTTTTCCAGGTCGAGAAGTCGCGTAGTACCGTGACGGTATAAGCCACCTGGCCGCGCGCGTCGTAAATCTTTCCAGAGCGGGCTGCATACTCGATTTCGGCACGAGTTCCCGGATGATAAAGGTGAAGTGACTTGTTCTCCTTATCGACGAAAGAGAATGTGAAGGAAGTCAGGTAGGCATCAAGCTTCGCCTGATTTTTGACCACCTGTGGAAGGCGGTACACGTCGCTTGAGCCGAACAGTTCTTTTGCCAGGGAATCCAAGAGGACGATCTTAGCGGAGTTGTCCGCGACGATGATGGGGTCGCCAACGTTCTCGATCACAAGGTTCAGGCGATCGCGGTCCTGTCTGACGACTTCCTCGGCGGCACGCAGCTTTTCGAGATTGGCGCGAACCTCTTGGTCAGCGCGCCGAAGATCGGTAACATCGCGCATGACCGTAACCATTCCGGTGCGAGCACCCTCGCGGGCAAACGTGGCGGCGCACACCGCCTCGAAGAGGACTTCTTCGCCTTCCATCACGTCCACCAGAGTCAAATCGCGGGAGGCGTCGCTGGCGCTGACAACCATAGAAGAAAGCGCGGCGGAAAACAGCAGGTTGTTCAATTCCACCGCCCGGCGGCCACCTTCACTGACACCCTCCGGAACGCGAAAAAAACGCTCCGCGGCCTTGTTCTGGATGATTACACGATGCTGGTTATCGGTGAGGATGACGGGATCCGCCATGCTTTGCATGACCGTTCCCATGCGAGAGATGGTGACATCCATATCGCGCATCCGGTTGTAGTAATGCTCAACTTTGAACAACCGGGACAGATAGCGATTAGCGCGATCAGCAAGGTTGCGAAATTGCCGAAATTGCTGCTCTGTAGGACGTTTTCCGGCCTCAGCCACAACTAACGAAACATAAGACCGCATGCCGCAATTGCGACATACTTGCTCCTGAATCTGCAGTCTGCGAGACGGCTGGAAATTTAAAACCGCAAGGCACTCCTGCTTGCGCTCGCGTTCAGC
>JBLNFC010000411.1:0-2561 GCA_050263355.1 Acidobacteriota bacterium | reverse complement strand
CAGCGCAAAAGAGATGGTAGGTTCCGGGTTTGGTGGCGCGGAACCAGGCCGTCGTGTAGCGCCCGGGAAGAACGTCCTGCTTGATCCGGAAGGCAGGTACATAGAAGCTGTGAATCACGTCCTGCGAAGTCATGATCATGCGCACGTCACGTCCTACAGGCACATGAAGTTGGTTGATTTCCCGCTGCCCCTCGATGTGTTGGAATTTCCACATCCACTGCTTCGCGACCGTGTACACCTCGGTTGAGTCTTTCGGTGGGGTGCGTTCACGGAAAAAGATAGCCGCTGACCACACGAAAATGAAGATGAAGATACCGAGCGGAATGAATGTCCAAGTCAGTTCGAGCGCGGTGGAGCCTTCGATTGGTTCGGCGCGATTTCCAGCGCTTCGGCGGTAACGTATTGCGAACACCGCAATCATCGTGAAGATGCCGATGCACATCACCCCGCAAAGAGTTAGCAGGAAGATGTAAAGCGCATCCACGCTCCCGGCGGTGCTCGACGCTCGTACAGGCCAAAGTGGAAGGTTTTCAAACATAGTCAGCTAGTTCGTGCAGTTCCCGACGTGTGATGCGCCGCATCGCGGCGGAACATGAAAAACATGAATCCACCCAGGATAAGCATGGTGGCAATACCTGCGAGACGTAATACCCTGCTAATGATCAATCCATACTTGCCCGCGTTGGGATCGTAGTGATAGCAATACAACAGGATTTGGTCGACGACGTTCCCGATTTTGTTCTGCGAGGCTTGCACCAGCGCCAAGCGCAAGTCCTTGCTCGGGAACTCGACTCCGTAGTAGTACTGCGCGATCTTGCCCTCGGGCGTGAGCACGAGGATCGCCGTCGAGTGAGCAAACTGTCCGGTCTGCTGGTTGTACTCGTATTGAAATCCTGCTGCTTTGGTCAGCGCATCGATTGAATCCTGCGGCCCCGTTAGAAAGTGCCAGCCTTTCTTTGCTCCCGGCCGCCCATACCGCTTCAGGTATTCGGCTTTGCTGGTCGTAGCATCCTGAGGCGTCTCATGGGGATCAAAACTGATGGTAAGAACGTCGAAGTCTTTCCCAATGTCCAACTTCATCGGCTTGAGCGCACTAGCGACCCCAGCCAACACTTCGCTACATAGCATCGGGCACTTGTAGTAGACCAAGTTGAGGATCATGGGCCTACGGTGGAAGTAATTGGCCAGTTTTACAGTCGCGCCTGTCTCATCGCGAAAGACGAGATCGGGTGGAATTTGCTGATTAAGGTTCTGCTGGATTCCTACATTCTTCAGACCTGGAGGTCGAACGTTTGCGGGCGGCGACATCAAGCCACCAGTCATTCCCTGTCCCCATGCTGCTGCCGAAAACGCAATTATGAGCAACAAGGTTCTTTCGAAATTTGCTGTGCTGCGCACTTCTTTACCCTTTACGTGCTCCGCGCGGCCGAACCAGCCGCGGTGGCTTATCGGTTCGTTGTTGGTGTAGTCTGCAATTCCCTCACGCCTTGCCGGGCTTGTCCCTTCGGGGCAACCCCAGGTCGCACGGTTGCACCCGTCGGAGCCGTTGGCAATCCTTGTTGCACAATTAGGTCCATGGCTCGCTCGATCGGGATGTGGGCTACGCCCGTCTTCTGATCGACCCAGCCATAGGTGTTGAGAGTTTCCTCTTCCTGAATCCGCTTACCGTAGATCTCAGCGCGCTCATTGACCTCGAGTCGCGGCAAGGGAAATTTATTGGCATCTTGGGGCGTGGGCTGACGCAGGTCTGTGCTTGTCGGTCTCGACATCGGGCTCGGAGGCGGTTGATGCGTCTTGTCGTAATTGTCTAAGTACCGGTACATGCCAACCAAAATGACGTGTATTACGAAACCCGAGATCGCTAAGCCCACCAGAAAAGCGAAGATGCCGGCGGCGCTGAGATCCTCCCGTTCAAATTCGACGTCCGCATTCATATGCTCGTTATCCATGATGTGCGGGCTCCAACACAGGCAACGTGTGCACGTCGTACAACGGAAGCAGAGGACGCTGCTTCAGGCTTCTGAAAAAGAGCGCTAGCCAGAATCCACCGATGGCTATGGGCACAACAATGTCTAGCCAGCTCACCGCGAACGCTTCGTGGAAAGTTGGCTCGATGTACCAGAACATGTCCACATAGCGCATGAGCATGAGGAAAACCGCGAGGTAAACCAGCTTTGCGACGTTTCGCTTGAGAGGCCGCGAGAGAAGGAACGCAAACGGCACGGCAAAGTGAAAGAGCGCCAGAAACAGGCCAATCATTTGCCAACCTCCGTGCAGGCGACGCAAGTACCAGCTGATTTCCTCCGGCTGGTTACCAGCCCAGATAATCAGCCATTGCGAGAACGAGAAGTACGCCCACACCATGATGAACGTCAGCATGAGCTTGCCGTAATCATGAACATAGTCGGCCTTCATGAATTCGGAAACCGGGCGGTACCGATGCAGAATAGCCACAACGACTACCACAAAGCACACGGCGCTCAGACACTCACCAGCGAGGAAGAGCAGCCCGTAAATGGTTGAAATCCAGCTGGGATTAAGGGACATGACCCAGTCGATCG
>JBLNFC010000410.1:0-13183 GCA_050263355.1 Acidobacteriota bacterium | reverse complement strand
GGCGAATACGGGTTCTACGAAGCCTGCGATTATGGTGCTACTCGACAGCACTTCTGGCAGCATTCTTACGAACTAGTACGATGCTGGATGGCCCACCATCAGGGAATGAGTTTGCTTGCGTTAGGTAATTTTCTGAAGGGAAACGTGGTCCAGCAGTGGTTCCATAGCGATCCACGTGTGCAGGCTACAGAACTGTTGCTCCAAGAGAAGCCGGTAGCACATGTCCGCAGAAGAGACTTATCACGTAAAGTTGCAGCGGCCTGAGAATTCTAAAAGAAGCCCGTGAGACTGCCTTCGCGAACCAAAGCACGCACAAGGGCCCTTCTAATCTTATTGCGCACAGTCTTTTCCTCGCCATCTGCCCGGCGCATACTCAGGTTAGTCATGAGCGTCAACTGATCATCGTGGATGCCAATGCTGCTTCGTACCCTTCGGCCAACCGGAAGTTACCAGAAACGGGCTTCGCGAAACTCTAGGTTGGATCTGCATTCGACGGCACCGCGTTCCCCCCAAGAGGACTTCGGGCCCGGAGTAACTTCCGGCTACTCGTCATCTGTTCGCGATTCGATCTTCATGGCCTCGCCCTGCAGCTAACGGTTGCTAGTGTGCAGAAGCTTGGCAGGAACAATCCAAAACGCTCTCTCGTACTTAGCCTCATGGCCTCCGATCAACGAATGCAGGGAAGGATCGCGTCCCGGTGGATCGGGATTGCGCTGCTCGTGGCATATTTCGTGGCGTACCCCATCTAATTCCGATCTTTTGAGAGAGTGGAGAGGTCCTGCAGCTTCTGAAACTCCTGCATTTCGCGTTCGGCCTCAGCTGTCTTTCCTTGCTTCCGGTATGGGCCAGCCAGACCGAAGTGCGCCTGGGCAGCCAAGGAGCTCGTCTTCTCCATTGTTATGACTTTGCCCCAGGCACTTTCTGCGGACTGAGAATCCCCCTCGAGCGAGGCTGCCTTGCCGAGCAAATAAAGTATTCATGTTGCAGAGATCTGAGAACTTGGAGGAGCGGCGAACACATTCCATCTGCATTTTCCCCTGCCAATAACTCAGATTGCCTCGGCAGCATGCGTCGAGTGCACCTTCGATTCCATGCTCACGGGTTGGTAACCCCGCAACGCGAAGTACAAAACGTATAGGTGACAGAGGAGCGGAACGGCGAACGCATAGCGGATTGAACTGACGTCGGAAACGTACCCCATTAGGGCCGGGAAAATAGCTCCTCCGATGATTGCCATAACTAGAAAGGATGAACCCAGCTTCGTATAGGCGCCTAGATGCTTCACACTTAGCGCAAAGATGGTGGGGAACATGATGGAATGGAAAAAACCAAGCAGAACGACAGCCCAGATCGGCGCGCGTCCCCACCCTAAGAGCACCACGGAAAGGCACGTCAGCGATGCGACTCCAAAGATCGATAGCAGACGGCCGGCAGGAAACCTCCTCATCATGGCAGATCCAACGAAGCGTCCAATCATGAATCCCAACAAGTGTGCCTTCAAATAATTGGCGGCAAATTTAGCCGGTGTGTCTGGCATGTTGTACTGAGCAAAACGGATGATAAAGCTGGCCACCCCCACCTGGGCGCCGACGTAAAAGAACTGCGCGATCACACCTTTAACCAGGTGTTTATGTGTCCACAGACCGCGCAACCCTTTCTCTTTCACATCCCGCAGCTCTTCGCTGCCTTCTTCCCGAATCTCGGGCAGATGCGCGAAGTAGATGAGAGCTGCAACGGCCAAGAAGAGAAACGTGATGACAAGGTAGGGCATCTTGACGGCATTCGCCTCCGCAATGCGGTAGGCATCAAGTTCCGCCGGGCTCATGGCCGCCGCCTTGGAATGAGCCACTCCCGAGAGAATGAACGCCGCCCCGATAATAGGCGTAACGACGGCGCCGACCGAGTTGAAGGATTGCGCGAGATTCAGCCGACGTTCCGAACTCTCGGGAGGGCCCAGGGTTGTTACATAAGGATTCGCGGCGACCTCGAGAACACCTTGCCCACACGCCATCACGAAGAGCGCGAACAGAAAAAATCCATACAAACGGACCGATGCTGCGGGAATAAAGAGGATGGTGCCGGCTGCGCAAGTCAGCAACCCCACTAGTATCCCCCGTTTGTAACCAATCTTTTCCATCAACCAGCCGGCCGGCAACGCAGCAAGGAAGTAGCCGCCGAAAAATGCTGTCTGAATGAGCGAAGACTTAAAATCGGAGAGGCTGAATGCTTCCTTCAAGTGGGGGATCAACACGTCATTCAGGTTGACGCCCAGTGCCCACATAAAGAACAGGCTCGTGACCAGAACAAGCGGTAAAACATATTTGCGTTCCGTGATCGGCACAGATTTATTCATGAGGCTCCGTTAAGTTAAGGCGCGATCCAGATGGACGTATCCACCGTCGACAAACAGATGTTGTCCAGTCGTGTGTCCCGATCTTGGCGACAAGAGAAAGACGACAGTTGCCGCGATCTCCTGTGGCGTGGTCATTCGCTTTTCGAGCGGAATCTTCGCGACTACGTTCTTTAACTTTTCTGCAGGATCGGCGAATCCTGAAAGCCACTGCTCGTACAGGGGAGTCATCACTTCGGCAGGCACTACTGCGTTGACCCGTATACCGTGTTGCAACAGGTCGGCGGCCCATTCCCGCGTAAGGGCTAGAATGGCGCCCTTGGCGGCCACGTATCCTGAAGTATTGCCCTGTCCAGTAAGCGCCGTCTTGGAGCTGATATTAACAATCGTGCCGCGACTCTTCGTTAAGTGCGGGAGTGCATAGTGAGCCATGTTGTAGTAATGGAGCAGATTGCGCTGAAGTGAAGCTACGAACTTTTCCGGATCGCCAGTCGCGAGACCAACCTTATCGTTGATCCCGGCATTATTCACCAATCCATCCAAGCGTCCGTAGATTTCGGCAGATCGTTGCACTGCATCCCGGCAGCTCTGGTCGCTAGCAAGGTCAACCTCTAGGAAGTGTGAGGGGACTCCGGTGTCTGCCAGCCCGTTGTGCAACTGTTCGCCGGCCGCTTTGTCCCGGTCTACGACAATTGGGATTGCGCCTTCTTCAGCACAGGCGCGAGTGATAGCCGCTCCAATGCCTTTTGCCCCGCCCGTGATGAGGATTACTTTGTTCCTGAGCTCCAGATCCATGGTTGTAACTTGGCGAACGTTATGACATGAATGACTATCCCGCTCACGACCGTACTTAGCAAGATGAGCATTCTCGCCTAACCGCGGAGGTTCATGAACCCGCCGTCGATGGGATAGTCGACGCCGGTGAGAAATACAGCCTCGTCCGAACACAGAAAAAGCGCCAACGCGGCCACTTCCTCGGGTTTCGCCATTCTACCGATGGGCTGAGATTTTTCCAGCTTCTCGAACATTTCCCGCTCGCGGCCGGGATAGTTGCGGCTGAGGAATCCATCGACAAAGGGAGTGTGCACTCGGGCGGGTGAGATGCAGTTGCACCGAATATTGAAAGCCAGGTAGTCCTTGGCGACGGAGTAAGTCATTGCAACCACCGCGCCTTTGCTCATGGAATAGGCAAAACGGTCGGAAAGTCCGGCGGTGGCCGCGATAGAGGCCATGTTGAGAATTGTCCCCCCGTTTTGCGCCTTCATGTGCCCGATAGCGGCGAACAAGCAGTTGTAAATTCCTTTTACGTTAACGCAAAAAATCTTGTCGAAGTCATGCTCATTCGTTTTCTCCAGGCTGCCTACATGAGAAATGCCGGCGTTATTGACCAGGATGCTTACCCGTCCCTCTGCAAATACCCTTTCAAAAGCCGCCGTAACGCTGTCCTGACTGGATACGTCGCAAAAGTAAGCCTTGGCGTTGCCGCCAGAATCAATGATCTCCTGGGCCACGCCTTGCGCAGCTTGCTCATCAATGTCGAGGATTCGCACCATGGCCCCGCTGGAAGCAAACTTTTGGGCGATGGCACGCCCGATGCCGCTGGCGCCACCAGTGACGATTGCCGCTCTCCGATCAAGCCTCAAGCCATTGGAATTCGTGGTCAGAGAGAATCCCTCCAATCAGTCCTATCTACGCCCGACCTAATGCAGGCAGGGCAGAGTCCGTCCGGTTATTTCACTTGTGCAGATCGAGCATTAGCCAGCACGGCTAGCGCTTTCTCGGCATCACTGTCGCCGGGACTTAGCTCAAGAACTATGCGGAGCTCCTTTTCTGCGCCTTCGATGTTGCCTATACGGGCATAGAGCAACCCAAGATTGCGGTGCAGGTGAGCAGCCTGGGGACAATTACCGCAAAGCTCAATCGCTTGCGACATCTGCGCCAGAGCTTGGGGCCAATTCTGTGCGTTCGCAGCTTCCAGAGCGAAGTTGCCTAACTGTTGCACGCGATCGGTGACTTGTTGCTTACGCTGCAGGTCGTCGAAGCGTGCTTCGTACGTCTTGGCATCCGGGTCATGCGCTTTGCTGAGGGCCTTTCCCAGATTAAACAGAACCTGGGAATGATTCGGGTCCGCGCGTACTGCCGCCTTCCAATGCTCGATTGCTTCCCCGGTCTTACCTGAGCGCTCGAGATTCTGGCCGAGGAGATATTGGGCGTCCGCATTCTCCGGTTGCAAAGAAACCACTTTTTCGAAGAGTTCAGTCGAGACATCCAGCTTATTATTTTGACGCTCAGTGAGCGCAAGAAAATACAGCGCATTCCCGAAGTTGGCTTGCAGCTTGCACGCTTGCTGCAAGTGTTCACTTGCCTCGGCATAGTTGCCGGTTTCAAAATAAAATCGCCCGAGATTGTAGTGAGCCCCAGCCGATCTTGGATTAAGCCGCGCCGCTTCTGTGAATTCCTTGAGACCACCTGGACGGTCGTACTGGTCGACTAAGGCGATGCCTAAATTCAGATGGGCGTCGGCGGAGTTCGGATTCAGTGCCACCGCTCTGCGGAAGATCTTTACTGCATCCGGGCCGTGACCAGTCTTTGCCGCGAGCATTCCTAGTGCGCCAAATGCATCCGGATTGTTGGGATCGACTTGAATGGCCGTCCTGAACTGCTGCTCAGCTTCCGCGTAGGCACCGCGCTGAGCCAAGATCAAGCCAAGATTCACATGGGCCTTAGGGTACTTGGGATCGTCCTGAATAGCCTGCTGAAGAAGCTTGACCGCATCATCGTTTTTGCCCTGCTGGCTGTAGAGAACCCCTAAATTACTCTTGGCCTCCGGGTCGCCGGAATTGATGGCAATGGCCTTTTTGAATCGGAGTTCCGCTTCTGATTGCTTGCCCGAGTTCAGGGCAATCAATCCCAACTCGTTCTGGGCAACACCAAGACTTGGGTCCAGCTGCACGGCCCTCAACAACTCTTCGCGTTCGGCGGACTGGTCGCCGAGTTTGTTTAGGGCAAGCGACAGATTGTAGTGAAGTTTGGCGTCGCTGGGATTCAGCTGTAACGCCTTGCGATAACTCTTGACCGCAGCTTCAGGATTTCCCCCTTGGAGGAATCCATTCGCCTGATCGTTGAGCGCCCCGATCTTGCTTGCTCTTTCCTCGTACGATTTCAGAGATGTGTAGCGCGCACGCTCGGCTGCCGCTAGTTGCTTTTGGCCCGCTTTGTCGAGCAGAACTGCAAGATCCTGGTGTGTTTCGGCGCGCGTGGGATCGAGCTTAATGGCAGCCTGCAAGGCCACGATGGCCTGAGAGGCATGCCCTTGTTGCGTAAGTACACGAGCCAGCGCATACAGCGTTTCGGAGCGTCTACTATTCAACGCCTGGGCATGTTGAAAGGCTCTCGCAGCTTCGTTCAAGTGCTCTTGTTGTTCATACGCCAAACCCAGTTCGTAGAAGCCGAGATCATCCTTCGGTACATGAGCCACGTACTCCTGGAGGACAGCCACGGCGTCTGGATATTTTTTTAGAATGTTCAATGTTGCGCCGGATGCCAGTCTCGCCTTGTCCATTTTCGGATCCAGCCGCAACGCCTGCTCGTACTCGGAGAGCGCCGCTTGCGCCATGCCGTCTCTAGCGTGCGTCGCGTAAAGTTCTCCGAGGCTGAAATGAGCGTTGGCAGACTCGGGGTGATCCTGGACTAGAGTCCTGAGAATCTGCAGGGCCTTGTCAGTATCAGCATTGGCGGCGTAGGCTCGTGCCAGCTCAATACGGAGAAGTTCTGCCTGGGCGGCGGGAGGTTTGGAATCGAGGGCGGTCTGTAGGACGGAAACCGCGCCCGCATGGTCGCCGGATTTCATTGCGATCTCAGCCAAAGCTACGGAGGCAGCGGCTTGGTGCGGATCGATCTCCAGAGTCTTATTGAATTCTCGTTTGGCCAGGGACCACTTCTCATCATCCTTCAGCAAGGTGCCGAGCGCGAAATGAGCAGCAGCCGAGTCTGGCTTCTCGTGAATCGCAGAGTGGAGCTCGGTTCTCGCACGTTCACGATCTTCCTTCCTGATGAGCGCGAGTGCCAGGTTGTAATGCGATTCCCAGTTAGTGCGGTCGAGACGCAGAGCCGCTTGAAAAGCGGGAATAGCACATGCCACGCGATCCGCCGCTGCATACAAAACGCCCAGGGTGTTGTATGCGCCTGCCGTGGGATGCTCGTGAATGGCTTGCCACAGCGTGGCCATCTGCTCGGTATCCTGCTGACGCGAGCTGCAACTGCCGGGAAAAGAAATTGGTGCTTGAACTTTAGGCGGCGTCGGAGCAGAGGAAGCCAAGCAGCGTGCCACGATCAGCACTAGAAAGACGCCGTCCCGGGTAACAGACAATAAGCACCTACGGTGACATTTGTGCAGCGCTGTACACATTTCCCACTCTTCTGATCAGCTCTCATGTCCGGCGTAGCGCGCCGGGAGGAGAACGGCTGACACCCCCTAAAGTCGAGAGTCTCAGCGCATTTGCAGTCGATGCCGTAATGCACTTGGTCAGCTTCCGATACAAACCTCAAAAGTAGAGTTTCAGCGCAAATTGTAACTGCCGAGCAATATTCGCGGTACTCGTAACAACCCCAAAATTGGGAGTGTTGATGTTTGTGACCGGCACTGCCCAGACCGGCGTATTGGTCGCATTGAACATCTCGAAGCGGAACTCAAGCCTCGTTCTCTCGGTGAAGGGGAATTGCCGAAAGACTGACAAGTCAAGGTTCTTCGACCAATCGGAACGCAAGGAATCGCGCCCCAAATTGCCGAATGTGAAGGGAGCGGGCAAGGCAAACCCAGCCGGGTTAATCCATTGTCTCGGGGACTTGTCTGAGGGATACGCGTTGCCTATAAGGTTGAGGCGTTCGTAGCCATATCCGTTCCCGAAATTGAAGTTCCCGGTATTCGCGACGTCCACGTTGGTGCCAACGTCAAAAGGCACGCCTGAGCTGAGCGAGAGTACCCCGTTAAGATTCCAGCCACCGATGATTGCGCCGAGGACCGCATTGCTGGGCGAGAGTTTCTGTCCCTTGCCGAAGGGCAGGCGGTAGACCCAAGCCAAGGAGAAGATGTGAGGAAGATCGGTAGCTGCCGGTCCCCGATCTGCCTGGAGATTATAGGGATTTTGGATAGAGCATCCTTCCACCCCGTACCAACCGGAACACCCGAGATCCAGCGTCTTAGACCATGTGTAGGAGACTAAGTACGTGAGACCGTGCTCCTCTCTTCCATTCAACGATAGCTGGAACGCGTTGTAATTGCTTTTGCCCACGCTGCGGTCGTACGCCGTTGCACCAATGTAGGGAAACGGAGCGCGAGCCTGGGGATTCCCTGGTCCGGGCGTTAGTGCCACGTTGTACGCGCCGCCAACGTCGAGCTTCCGCCCAACGGAGCCGACATAGTTCGCAGTGAGAACCGTGCCCGAGGTGATCTGTTGCTGAACCCCGAAGTTCCACTGATCAGCATACGGTCGCTTCAGGTAAGGATCTGCGAACCAAGTTGACTGCGTGAATGGAGTAGGCGGAGGAAGTGGCGAACCGCTTCCCAAGCTAAGCGGATCTTCGGCCGTCACTGTTGGTGGCCCGGCGGTCAGAGGGTTGAGATTACTGGCACCCAGCTGATCTAGACTGGGCCAGGTACCTTCATAGTTCTGGCCGGTTTGAGTGATCGCTGCCCAGTTGTCATAGAAGCGACCGTAGCCCCCTCGCAGAACCGTTCCGGGAAACAACTGGTAGGCCAATCCGATACGCGGTTGAATGTTGCCGTAGTCATTGTGATAGATCTTGCCATCACCTAAAGGCGTCACAAGAACGTGCGCGGGGAGGGTGCCTCCGGGGATACAGGGCGCCGCGTTGGTGGTCGCACAGTCGGGAGCGCTACGTGCCAGGATGTAGGTTCCGTCACGGAAGTTCATGTCGCCCACGAAATTGTTGTGATGAGCGTTGTCGCCATAGATCGGCATCAATGTCAGGTCATATCGTAAGCCGAAATTCACGCTCAATTTGTTGGTAACCTTCCACTGATCCATCGCATAAAAGCCATCTACCCAGCCGCCGTGCTCAGTTTCGATCACGTTTCGCCGGCCCGCCACATTGGGGATACCGAGAAGGAATGAGGCTAGCGCGTTCCCGCCGCTGAGATCGGCTGCGACTGTATTGGACGCGGTGAACTGCACGTTCGAATTCAAATACAGTGCGTTCGAATTGTTGGACGCAAAATCGCCGCCCGCACGGAAAGTGTGATTTCCGAAAATCTTGGTAAGCCCTCCGCCCCATTCCCAGATGTCGGAAACCTTGGTGTTGTCCACCTGGGCCGCACCATGTGAGGCCGGATTCGGGTTGCCAATGTAGCCCTGAATCACAACCGTGGGAATCATCGAGATTCCGCCAATGAAGTTGCCGGCAAAATTCGGCGAGAAAATCTGGGTGCCGAATGCACCGGATGCCTTTGTGTAATTCGATCCTTGATCAATGCTCACGTCAGTGCGGCCGAAGTGGAATTCCGTTACCAAGGTGTTCGAGAACGAGCGCACGTAGCTGGCGCCAAGGTTATAGCCGGCCGTTAACTGGTTATGTTCCAATCCTTGGAATCCACCCGATCCGGTCACTGGCTGGCGAAACTGCGTCCAGCGGGCCCAGATACTATTACGGTCGTTAAAGCGATGATCGACTCTAGCGTTGTATTCATCTTGACGCGTCTTAACGGGGCTGCTGTCCAGGCCATTAAAGTTGGCATTGCCCACTAAGTTCGGGGCAGGGAACAACGTTTGCGCGTACTGCACCATAGACTGATCGATCATGCTGGCTGGGATCTTGTTGCACGGCGTTCCCGCAGTACCATTTGTTGCGGCCGGAAGTGGATTGCCCGCACTGTCGCAGGTGAAGGGAAGCTGGCCATTGAACGGGTTGTATATCTGCCCAGATATGCCTGTCAGGTCACCGGCCAGATTTTGCGGTGTCGGAGTATTGAAGAAGTTCGTCGCAGCCGTGTGATTGCGAAATCCCTCGTAGCTGAGGAAAAAGAACGTTTTCTTCTCTCCGTGAAGGCCAGGGATCCACAACGGTCCGCCAAATGCGCCACCAAACTGATTTTGCTGGAACGGCGTCACTTTCGTGAGAAACGGGTTACGAGCGTCGAGCGCAGTGTTGCGCAGGAATTCCCATGCGGTTCCGTGATACTCGCGTGTTCCCGACTTGGTAACAACGTTGACGACTCCTCCCAACACTCCGCCGAAGGATGCGTCATCGTTGTGAGACTGAACCTTGAATTCGTCAATGTCGTCGACGATTGGTGGTACTGCATACGTGCTTCCGAACGATCCCTGGTTGTTGACTCCATCCAGTAGGAACAGGTTGCTCCGGTTTGATTGGCCATTGACTGCGGGATAGGAGAACGTGCCGATCGGGTTCGACCACACACCGCCGCTAGTCGCCGAGTTCTGGGAAACATTCACGGTGCTTACGCCCGGAGTCAGGTTCAGTAGTTGCGTGAAGTTGCGCCCGTTCAAAGGCAACTCATTCACTTGACGCTTTACGATGGCTTCGCCCAATTCGGAAGTGACTGTCTCCAACAAAGGCGCACTTGCCTGTACCTGGACAGTCTCTCGCGTTTCTCCCGGAGGCAGAGAGAAGTCGACCGTGGCGGTCTGGTTGACAACCAGAGTCACGTTCGAACGCACCTCGGTGCGAAATCCATTCTTGCTGACACGCAATTCGTATGTGCCGGGCTGTATCTGGGGGATGACGTAATTGCCGACGCTATTGGTGCTAGTCGTACGATCCAAATTCGTCGCCATATCGTGCAGGACGATGTTGGCAGCTGGCAAGACAGCTCCACTGCTGTCCCGAACGCTGCCACTCACGGTGGCGGTGGCCTGCGCTACCGCGGGTTGCGGATGGATTGCAGCGATGACAAACATCGCAAAGGATAGCGCCACTAAACACCGGTTCATGATCCTGCCTGTAATGGCTCGTGGCATCGCACTCTCCTCACACGCCGACACGTCAGCGTGCTGATTGCTTGTTTTTTGGACCTGGACCAACGGACCTTGATGGACCCCACTGCTATCGCACTTCCCACTTCGCGCAGTTAGCAAGCATCCATGGGGACGGATGTTTAGCACCGTTGAAGAAGCGAAGTCAATAAGAATTTCAAAATATTGCACGATGTTTCAATAGATGGTACGATCCAGCAGGTTTGTAGGATTAGCGTCAGCATTGTTTCACGTGCTGAAACTAGGTACTAAAAAGGCTCGATTCGGAAGTAGGGTAAAACGAAGGGATTCTCGATGCGAAGGACTACGACCGAGGCTGCCGCTGCGCCTGTCGGCGTGATTTCAAAGGTATTGCGCATCCTGGAAGCAATCAATGGGTCGCCCTTTGGGCTTGGCCTGAAGGCTATTTCAGAAGCCACCGGCATTCACAAGAGCACCGCGCATCGGTTCGTGAAACACCTGGAACGGGAACGATACTTGATCAGCACCGAGAATGGCGCGTACCTGATCGGGCCACGTTTCGCTCAAATGACCGCGCATGTGAATCATCGAGCCACTCTGCAGGCAGTGGCGCGACCCGTTCTCTCTCACTTGTGGAAGTCCACACGCGAAACGGTCAACTTGGCCGTATTGGATCAGGGGACGGTTCTCTACACAGACGTCATCGAGAGTCCACACGAGTTTCGTCTATCTTCGCGAGTTGGTACCAGGCGTACCCTGCCAGCGACGGCCTTGGGAAAAGCGATAGCAGCTTTTCTGTCGAGGGATCACGCGGACCAGATTCTTGCCACGGTGACTTTTCAGGCGTTCACACCTAAGACGATCATCAACCACGTGCAGTTTCAGGAGGAGCTGGAGAAAATTCGGCGGCAAGGCTACGCCATCGACGATGAAGAAGCCACATTGGGTGCCAGATGTGTGGCCGCCCCGATTCTCGCGGGGGGAGGCAATGCGATTGCTGCCGTCAGCATTTCCGGACCAACGACTCGTGTGACAGCAGACCAGGTTCCAGCTCTGGCCAGCGCAGTGAGGGATGCCGCAGAAGCGATCTCAACCGCGATGGGCTTTCCACGCGCCCATTCACAAGCGGCAGCTGTCTCAGGCAGGGATGAACTTGGCACTTAGCAAAATATTTTTTATCTGGTCGAGGGGGCAGCGCCTGTCGCGCTCGAGGCCTCACTCTCTCGCAGTAGCTCTCGGATTTCGGGATCCTGTGGGAATATCTCCGCACCCCGGCGCAGGATCTGGGTCGCCTCAGCATTTTTCTTGAGACTGCGATATACCTTTCCCAAGAGGCGATAGAAGATGGCATCGTAAGGCATGACCTGCAGACCTCGTTGCAAAACGAGAACAGCATCTTCTGCCGCACCTCGCGCCATCATAAGCGTTGCCAGCCCTTCATAATCCGTAGGATCGGTATCTCCGTTCTTAACCGCCGCCTTCAGATATTCGATGGCCTGCTCGTTTGCCTGCGACGTTTTCTGTTGCGTTGCCCAATCGGCCAAGGCCCGCAGAACAGTTACGTTCTCACCGCGCGATTTCTCGAGCTGCCGAGCAAGATCCCAATAGCGCTGCCGATACTCGGGACGGGAAGCCACAATCTGCTCGTAAGCTTCGAGAAGGACAACCGGCGCGACAGAATTGTTCTGTCCCGGAACTGCGCTCAGGTGGATCAGGCCAGGTGTTTGCGTACTCGCAGGCACCTCCGGGAAGGGTTCGGCACTGTCCCTAACGATGCGATGATTGGTGAGAGCGGAGTGCGAGATCGTCTTGATATCACGTTTGGGCATGTGACACCCGGCACAATCATCCGGAGGAGTTTTCTTGTTGCGAAGCACAAGAGGGACAGCACAGCTCTTCTCTGTATGGCAGGAGAGACACTTGCGTCGAAAAAACGTGGGCGCGTCGGTACTCGAGGGCTGAAGGTGAGGATCATGACAGGTGACGCAGCCGAGCCGACCTGCACTGTGGCGATAACACTTGCTGAGCGTCATCGAGAAATAGTGCTCGAGCAGATCACTCCGCAAAGGATTCTCGCGGGTTGGTGGGACCATCAGAATGGCCAGCGTTCGATCCAGAGGCGCTCCGGGAAGGAAGTCGCGGTGGTTTTTGCCCGGCTGCAAGACGCGTGCATCGCCGGTTTGATGGCACGACATGCAGATGTTATCGGCGAACCAAAGTGACAGCTTACCCGGGTTTACGATCGTTCTGCTTCCTCGTGATCCGCGCTCGGATATCGTCATTTCCGAAACATGAGCTTCGCCCGGTCCGTGGCAGTTCTCGCAGCCAACCGCCAACTCTTCGAACGGCGGTTCCCGGAAAAGGCCGTTGCCGCCAGGAACTGCTTGCGGCTGGCCACTGTGACAGGCTATGCAGCCGGGAAGGATTGGCCGGCTGAAACCGTAATTGGCGAATTCGTATCCGGGGGATAGTGCCCAGGAATTCGTTTTCGAGTAGAACGATAGCGGCGCCTCAAAGAGGTAATGCTCACGTCTGAATATGGCTCCGAACCCATTCGCTCCCGATCCAATGATCCAGTCGATCTTGTGACTATCGCGAAACACTTCTTTGCCGTCGCTGTCCTTTCCAATTTCGGCTTGAAACAGCTGTCCGTCGTGGACAGAGACCTGAAAGTCCCGTTTGCTGTTTGGATCGAAAACCGTGATCGGACTTGGAGTTTTTTCCAGCAGAGTCGTCGCCGGTTCAGTCATGGACCTTCCCATGTCTGTTTGCCTATACGAACTATAAATCTGGCGATGACACCCGGAACAGACCCGCGAGCCAGCGTATGCTGGCATCGTTTCAGGATTGCTCGCCGCAT
>JBLNFC010000409.1:0-3970 GCA_050263355.1 Acidobacteriota bacterium | reverse complement strand
CGTTTCGACCTGCAAAAACCTTTGAAGATTATCCGCAGTGTGCTCGTTCCACTGGTTATCGGCGGTGTCATTCTTTCCACCCTGCACCAATCGTCGCTCGGCACGCTGTATTTGATCATGCCGGAGAAGCTGCATCCCTTCTGGTACAGTCCGCTGCTCCCAGTGTTCTTCTTCATCTCTGCGATTGCCGTTGGGCTTGCGATGACGATTTTTGAGTCGTCACTGAGCGCGAAACATTTCGGAGGCCAACTGGAGCTTCCGATTCTTCAGGAACTCGGCCGGGTATTGTTCGTGGTCCTTGCCGTGTTTGCCATTCTCCGCTTCGAGGACTTGTTCCATCGCGGCATGCTGAAGCTGCTCTTTCGACCGGGCTATGAGATGTACTTCTTCTGGCTCGAAATCTCTCTCAGCCTGATTCTGCCGCTCGTCCTGCTCTCTCGTAAGAGCCTGCGCCAGCAAGCAGGCGCACTTTATCTCGTGTCAGTCCTGGTTGTGCTTGGCTTCATTACTAACCGGCTGAATGTAAGCATCACCGGCTTGGAATCGGCCGCCGGCATGCACTACGTTCCCAAGTGGACCGAGGTCGCCGTGACCGGCGCCATCATCGCGGTTGGGTTCGCACTATTTGGGCTCGCGACAAAGTATCTGCCCATCTTCCCTGCTGACCATGAAGTTGAAGTCGTAGAGCCAGTCCGCGCCCAACCCATTGCTCGCCACAACGCTGTTCTGGAAAATGCGGGAGATTGATCCAATTCGTCATGCTTGGAACCGCTGGCGACATCTGCACCATAGCCTCAGCGCCAAGCTCATTTCGCGACTGCTCCTCGCTCTGCTGGTAAGCTTCGGTCTGCTCGGCTATCTCAACATTCGGCTTCACCGGCAGCACCTGGAGACAGCGGCTCTCACCTCGGCCGAGCGCGTCAGTGACGTGATCAAGCGCAGTACCAGCTACTACATGCTGCGCAACGATCGGCAGGCGCTCTACCAGATGATGCGCACGATGGCCGATGAACCGGGCATGGTGCGCGTGCGGGTGTTCGATCAGGAGGGCCGGATCAGCTACTCCAGCGATGTGGGCGAGATCAGTCGCACAGTCGACAAGAACGCGGAAGCCTGTTATGGATGCCATGCCCAATCGCAGCCGCTCAGTCGTTTAAACCGGCCGGACCGTTTCCGTATCTACCGCGCCTCTAGCGGGGAACGCGTCCTCGGAATTGTGACACCGCTGGAAAACCAGCCGTCCTGCTCCAACGCCGAGTGCCACGCCCATCCTGCAAGTCAGCAGATTCTGGGGGTGCTCGACACCAATTTGTCCCTCGCCCGAGCCGACGCACAACTGGCGCAGGATAGCCGCCGCATGGCCGCCTACACAGCTTTGGCGCTTGTCCTCATTACTCTGCTTTGCGCCCTCTTTATATGGAAGGTGGTGGCCGCACCTTTGAAGTCTTTAAGTGCTGCGACCGAACATCTGGCCGAGGGTCGGCTGGGTTTCCAGATCGCGACTGATTCCAAGGATGAGTTTGGCGACCTTGCCCGGTCTTTCAACATCATGAGCTTGCAGTTGCGCGCGGCGAACGAAGAGATCGTCTCCTGGGCACGCACCCTGGAAGAACGGGTCGCACAGAAGACTCGAGAATTGCAGACCGCGCACAATCAGATGCTGCACGCCGAAACTATGGCGTCGATCGGCAAGATGGCGGCCGTGGTCGCGCATGAGATCAACAATCCGCTGTCCGGTATCTTGACGTACGCAAAACTGTTGCGGCGATGGCTGGATAAAGGAGAAACCGGCGGAAAGCATCGCGAGGATGCGGAACAGTGCCTCGATCTTGTCGCCCGTGAAAGCCGGCGCTGCGGCGACCTGGTGAAAAATCTTCTCACCTTCTCGCGTTCCGGGCCCATGAATCCCACGCCGACCGACTTGCACATGGTTATTGATCAACTGGTTCGCTTAGTTCAGCCCAAGTTGGATATGACCGGCATTCAGGTGCACTTGGATCTCTCTGCTGATCTGCCGCGGCTCAATTGCGACCCAGCGCAGATGGAGCAGGTGCTGCTCGGGCTCGTGAGCAACGCAATCGACGCAATGCCGCGAGGCGGGAATTTGTGGCTGGGCACGCGCCTGCTGCCAGATCGCGAGGAAATTGAAATCCAAGTTCGGGATGATGGTTCCGGCATCCCCCCCGACATCCTGGCCCGCATTTTCGAACCGTTTATGACGACGAAAGAGTCGGGCCAGGGTGTTGGTCTCGGACTGGCAATAAGTCACAGCATTGTGGAGCGCCATAGGGGCACAATTAGCGTTCAATCGGAACTTGGGCGGGGCACCACGTTCACTATCAGACTGCCGCTGAATGGCCACGAGGCGGAGTTGGCAGGCGTAGCGGCGAGCGACGCCAGGAAAGGTGGGAGACCGTGAGTGAACAAGCGAAACTGCTCATTGTCGACGATGAGCTCAGCGTTCGTGATTCTCTGGGTAAATGGTTTCGAGAAGAGGGTTATGTGATCGGCGCCGCCGAAAACGGAAGCCAGGCATTATCGCTGATGGCGGAGAACTCCTGGGATGCGGCTCTGGTCGACATCAAAATGCGTGGGATCGATGGAATGGAATTGCAGCGGCGCATGCATGAGATCGATCCCAACCTGATGGTCATCCTTATGACCGGCTATGCATCGGTCGATACCGCTGTTCAGGCATTGAAGGATGGGGCCTACGATTACGTTTCGAAGCCGCTGGATCCCGATGAGATTGCACATTTGGTGAAGAAGGCGATTGCTCATCGCCGAACCGAGCAGGAAAACGTTCGTCTGCGGGAAACCGTGGCCGAAGTGGCGCGACCTGAAGAGATGGTGGGACAAAGCGCTGCCATGCAGAAAGTCTTCGACGCCATCGAGACCGTAGGGCCTACCGATGCCACAGTCCTGGTCACCGGCGAGAGCGGTACCGGGAAGGAGTTGGTGGCTCGCGCCATTCATCACGCCAGCCCCAGGCGCTTTCACCCGCTGGTTGTGATTCATTGCGGCGCTCTGACAGAAACGTTGCTGGAGAGCGAACTCTTCGGACACGAGAAGGGCGCATTCACCGGCGCGCAATATCGCAAGAAGGGGAAATTCGAAATTGCCGAGGGCGGCACTGTATTTCTCGATGAGATAGGCGACATCTCGCTGAAGACGCAGACAGACCTGCTCCGAGTTTTGCAAGAGCGCGAGATTGTGCGGGTGGGCAGCAATCAGCCCATCAAGGTTGATTTCCGCTGCGTGGCGGCGACCAACAAAGACCTCGAGAAACTCATTGAGGCAGGAAAGTTTCGGCCAGATCTCTATTATCGTCTCAATGTGTTCAGAATCGAGCTGCCCGCCTTGCGCGAACGTCGCGATGACATTCCTGCGCTCGTGGACCACTTCGTTCGCAAGTTCTCGCTCGCGATGAATAAAAAAATCACGCGTGTCGCTCCTTCAGCTATGAGCCTTCTCCAACAACAAGCCTGGAGTGGCAATGTTAGGGAGTTGGAGAACGCGGTTGAACGGGCAATGGTTGTGGCTCAGGAGCCAGAGTTGCGCGATCAGGATTTCGTTTTCAAGAACAACCTGCCGAACGGGGCGCCCAAAACCCTGGAAGATATCGAGAAGGCCCACATTTTGCGCATACTCGAGCAATGTGGTTGGAACCAGACCCGAGCCGCCGAAACGCTCGACATCGACCGCGTGACCCTGCATCACAAAATCAAGAGATACGGCTGGAGTAGACAGACTGTTGGAAATCGATGAAATCTCTCGATTTGCTGCCGATTGGCGATCTGCCAGCCGGAATGCTGCAATGGTTAGCGCCGGCTCTAGCCAATATCTTGCGTGTTCCGTGTGAAATCCTGCCCTCCTCCTTAAAGCCGACGTTTGCCTTCCACACTGAACGGCAGCAATATCACTCTTCGGAGCTTCTGGGGCGCATGCAGGATCATCTGCGTCCGGTCAC
>JBLNFC010000408.1:0-3905 GCA_050263355.1 Acidobacteriota bacterium | reverse complement strand
TCACGCCAAGTGCGGTTGCTCGAACGTGCAATGTACTCGCGATTCGATCGTGAGTACCGCATGCTCGTATAATGACCCTGCGCATTGGGCAGCAGTCGCATGCAATGGCTTACAAAAAATCGTGAACGGATCGTGGCCGTCGTTTCTTTTGCCGCGATTACCCTGGCGCTGGTTGGACTGTTTCTCACTCGTGATTCCACCACACCTTCCGCGGGCACCAAACCCCGGCGGGCTCCGCTGGTGGATGAGCAACCTGTACATACTGCGCGCACCGTGGCGGCGCTGGCTTCGACCCGGGAGGAGCAACGCTTCGCTCTGCAGGCCTTGGGACTGGCCAATCATGCGGTCGACCTCGCCTTTGCCGACGCTATGCGCGAAGCCACTCTTCATCCCGCGCCCAGGACTCCCGACACCAAGGAACTCTTCGACCGGGTGAGCCGAGCCGAGGCCCAGGTTGAGTCAGACCAGGACATCATCAACGAGCTGAAAAAACAATTCAGCAAAGCCAAGCCTTCGGACCAGGACACGCTGCAACAACAGCTCGACGTTTTCCAGGCGCAGCTGGAACTCGATAAGGACGAACTCGAGGACGCCAAAGGGGACCTGCTTAAGTCAGGAGCCGACCCCTTGAGCCGCATTCAGCGGCAATTCGCGAGATATCAGAATGCGCAAAAACAGAACGAAGCGGTTCGTGCGCAGATCACCGCGTCAGAGGCCGAGACCAGTTCCCCGGCTCATACGCTTGTGGGGCAAGTCAGCGCTTGGCGCAGCCAGCGTGCCATGATCATGCAACTGCAGCAGGCGCACGATGAAGCGCTGCAGAAGAAGGAGTTTTTGCAGCAAAAGCATGATGCGGCAGAACAAGCCGGGCCTGCGCAACTTGGGGCGAACCAGGCGCAGGCATCAGCGGCTTCGAATATCAGTTCCGACCAAGCGGTCATCGCCTCCTTGCGCCGTCTCTCAGACCGGCAGAAGAATCTTTCCGATCTGGATAAACGCGTGCAAGATCATCAGGATCTCGCCGACGTTTACGGCAACTGGATCGTCGTGGTCGCATCGCAAAAGCGCGCAACCGGTCACCGCATCGTCCAGTCTGTGCTGCTCATTCTGCTGATTGTCGTAGGTATCTATTGGCTGGATCGGGCCCTTGATCGTCTGTTCGCTCATCTCATTCAAGACCGCCGTCGGCTGCGAACCATGCGCACGGTGGTGCGATTTGTGGCGCAGGCATTGGGCGTCCTGCTCATCCTGTTCGTCCTGTTCGGCATGCCCAACCAGATGCCCACCATTTTAGGCTTGGCGGGAGCTGGCCTGACCGTCGCCATGAAGGACTTCATCGTGGCCTTCTTCGGATGGTTTGCTCTCATGGGCCGCAATGGCATTCGCGTGGGCGACTGGGTCGAAATCAAGGGCGTCGTGGGTGAAGTCACCGAAATCGGTTTGCTCCGCACGGTGCTGCTTGAAACCGGCAATTGGGCCGCTGCCGGGCATCCCACGGGCCGCAAGGTAGCCTTCGTCAACAGCTTCGCCATCGAAGGACATTTTTTCAATTTCTCCACCAGCGGGCAGTGGTTGTGGGATGAGTTGCAGATTCTTGTGCCTTCTTCCCAGAATCCTTATCCCATCCTCGACGCCATTCAGAAACTAGCCACCACGGCGACCGAAGCCAACGCTCGCATGGCGGAAGAGGAATGGCAACGCGCCACGCATCGCGAGCGAATGCACTCAGTTTCCGCTGCCCCGGCTATCAATCTGCGACCCACTAGCTCGGGCGTGGAAGTTCACGTCCGTTACATCACCCGCGCGCAGGAGCGCTATGCCACGCGCACCCGCTTGTACCAGGAGATTGTGGCCTTGCTCCATCAAAGACAGCCGGAACGGGCAGCCGCCAGCACTCCTGCCAGCGCCGGCAACTAGCCGATCCTCGGGTGGTCGCGCGGGTGACGACTCAGATCATGGTTAGCTTCTCTCCTTCCTGCTGAGAAAGCCGCTTGTCTCCTTGCTGCCCATAAACTCGCTTGTCATCCTGAGCGAAGCGCGAAGGAGCGCAGCGACCGAGTGCGAGTCGAAGGACCTGCTTCCGCTCAGCGCTAGCACGGCTATGCCAGGGAATTCTCCCCGCGCACTGGGAGCGATCTTTATCTCACGTTAGCGCCAGAAAAAGAGCGCACACCTAGGCATCAACCGGTCCTGCGTTATCGCCCTTTTGATTTCCTGGCCGCCCCGCTTCTCCGGGCAACTTTCTTTTTCTTCTGCTTCGCCTTGGGTTGCGCTGTCGACTTGGCGCGGACCGTATCGCCGTTCGGGGACAGCCCGTCAGATAGTTCGTACGCCTCCCGAAGCCAGTCAGTGAGAGGCGCCTCTACCTCGTCGCGGTGCCTGATCTGAATCATGTGAGCGACTTTGGACTTCGATGTGCGATCGGCGCGTCGCACCTGAGGAGCCTTCACCGTGCGGCCCAGGAACACGCACACTTCAAGGAAAGTCTTCTTCGGACGCACGAAGAAGTAGCACGATTTCCGCGAGAACATCACCGATTTGTGCGATGCGTAAATGCGCTGATCTCCAAAATCGACGGCAGTCTCGCGCAGCCGCCCCCATGCCTCCTGAAGATCTCCCGAGAGATCTTGCGTGAGCGCAGTTTCGGTCGTGGTCCAGCAATCGTGTTCCTCTCCTTGCTTAACCCACTGCTTGCAGTGGTAACACTGTCGACCTGCCATGATTTCATTGTAGCGATGGAGCAATTCCGAAGGCTCTGCGGGGCACCTGCCCAGTTTGTCAAACAGCGACATTTTGCACTCACAATTGGCTTGTGATTACTCTCGCAGTCTTTCGCCAGTGCGAATGATGGTTACCTCGTCGGTTTGTTGCCAATTATCATTTTCCGCTCGTCCGCAAGCGCGAGCATCTTGCGAAGTTGCGAGATCGCCGCAACTGTCCCCTTGTGAGCTTGCGTCCTCTGTATCAGCACCATGGCGGTAGAAGCATTGCTGGCCTTGTCAAGACCCGCAATAAACTTCTGCTCACCTTGTTCTGAATACAATCGCTCTAATTCCTGCAGGAGGTGAAAAGTGGACTGTCGGCTCGCTAGCTGATTCTTTGCCGTGGCTGGATTGCCAAAGGTCGAACCGTCAACAAACTGTACAAATTCCACACGGAAAGATGCTTTCGGCTCGTTGACGTCTCCCAGGGGGTTAATGCAACACTCACCTCTTTGACCGGTTCCGTAAGGTAGTGGGATCGTCGCCCCCGGCTGTATCAGACGCTCCGAAAAGAATCGGTCGATAACCAATTCGTAGCCCCCATCGCTACGCGGACCGACAGCATCGAGAACGCCCACCAGCAAGAGTATTGGCTTATTCGAGATATTCCTGGCAACGACATTTTCG
The DNA here is from genome assembly GCA_050263355.1 of Acidobacteriota bacterium. Classification (GTDB taxonomy): domain Bacteria; phylum Acidobacteriota; class Terriglobia; order Terriglobales; family Acidobacteriaceae; genus Gp1-AA122. The sequence continues at coordinate 516 of JBLNFC010000408.1, read as the reverse complement.
ACCCACAACGACGACACTTCATTGCCCGCCACTGTTTCCTGAACCGTGATGTTCCCGGTTACTTCAATGGGGCTGCCCACGATCCCTGCGCTTTCAAAGGGCACATCGATAGGTTCTTGTTGCATCGCCGATGCTTGCGAAAGAAGAAGCAGAAAGAGGAAAGGTAGAAAGCGGAGCCACATAGGCCCTCCCCAGACCAGCCGATTTTATTACCTTGCTCCGGGGCGCGCTCGCCCTACGCAAGCAGCTGCTCCCAACTGCAAAACAGGAGTACAATCCCCGGCTAAAGAAGTAGCGACGCGTTCGAAGACCCTCGGCCCGGCAACTCCGCTCCCCCATTCCGATTCAAGACTCTGGCCTGTTCGCAGTTCGAGGTCCGGCATCTCAGGAGTTCGTTATGAAGATTGGTTTTTCCCTGCCTAATATCGGGCCCATCGGCACTGCGGAAGCCCTCACCAAAGTTGCGCAACGTGCCGAGACCCTCGGATACAGCACACTTTGGACAATTGAACTTTT
>JBLNFC010000407.1:0-10342 GCA_050263355.1 Acidobacteriota bacterium | reverse complement strand
AAGGGACATCCGCGAATTGTTAGCTTTAAAGAAAAATAGCGAAGCTACCGGTTTCGTGACCACAGAAAAGGACGCAATCAACCTCGGCGGCTACCTCTCGGCCTTACAGCCTCTCGCTATGGCTTCCGTCACGATGGAATTGATTGATGCCACTAACGCTATCGATACCATGTTGCGGATCATTGAGGAACGCCGGCAGCGAACATGAGAAAATTGGCTGCCCATGAAAAATCAGTCTCACCCGAATGACCGGCTGCGAAAAATAGTCGAATCCTTCCCCAACGTGACCGTCACGGTTGTCGGCGACCTAGTTGCGGACGAGTTCGTGTTTGGCGAGATTTCGCGTGTCTCGCGAGAGGCTCCGGTCCTCATTCTCAAGCATCGCGAGCGCAAGCTCGTTCCCGGTGGTGGTGCTAACGCCATCTATAATCTCGCCGATCTCGGCGTCAATGTTCTCCCTGTTGGAGTGGTCGGCGACGATGAGCCCGGCAAACTCCTCATCAAGGCATTCCGGCACAAGCATATTCCTGTACCCGGCGTACTCAAAGACAAGAGCTTTACGACCGTGACCAAGACGCGCATCGTGGCCGGGACCACCCACTCGGCGCGTCAGCAAGTCGTGCGTCTCGATCGCGATCCGGATGGCGAGCCTACGCAACATCTCAAGCGCGAACTGGTGCTTGCCGCGCGGCAATACGCTCGTGCTTCCGATGCTCTGTTGGTCTCCGACTATGGCTATGGCGCCGCAAGCCCCGCGATACTGAATGCAATCCGCGATAAGGGCCGCTTCGAGAAGCTGCCGATCATGCTCGATTCACGGTATCGTATGTTGCAATACACGGGGATCACGGCTGCCACGCCCAACGAGCCGGAAATAGAAGAAGCTCTTGGCACCACCATCGGCAATAACTGGCGAGGGCTCGTCTCAGCGGGCGAGCAGGTTATAGAACGAATGCAGCTTCAATCCCTCGTCGTCACACGCGGCCGCGACGGAATGGTTGCGTTCAGCAAGCGCCATAAGCCCATCGACATTGCGATCCATGGAAGCGATGAGATTGCCGATGTCACGGGTGCGGGCGACACTGTCATTGCGACCTTCACCGCAGCTTTCGCCGCTGGAGCCAGCACCGAAGAGGCAGCGCACCTTGCCAACTATGCGGCCGGAATCGTAGTAATGAAACGCGGAACCGCAACTGTCTCGCAGCAGGAACTTCTGCAAGTGCTCGACACCGCCATTCCATCGGTAAGACAACATTGAGAGATCCGGTCGATTCAAAAGTCCTGACTCGCGAACAGCTGCTGGAGCGCGTCGGCGAGTGGCGTACACGCGGGGACAAGATCATTTTGGCCAATGGCGGCTTCGATCTTCTGCATGTCGGTCACGTGCGCTACCTTCACGCTGCCAAACGCCTTGGCGGAAGGCTGGTTGTGGCTGTCAACTCCGATGACTCAGTTCGCGCCCTGAAAGGGGAAGGCCGTCCGCTGATGCCCGACGCAGAACGCGCTGAAATCGTCGCCGCCTTGGCCGACGTAGACGCCGTCGTTATCTTCTCCGAGCGCGATGCACGCGCACTCATCCGTGATATACGCCCCGACATCCATGCTAAGGGTACCGATTACACGGTGCAGAACGTTCCCGAAGGTGATCTCGTACGAGCACAAGGTGGGCGAGTTGAGATTGTCGGAGATCCCAAGGACCATTCCACCACAGAGATCATTCAGTCGCGGCTCATTCGCCGGCGTAGCTGATATGCACGATCTCCCCCCACTTCTGCCCAAGTCGGTGACTTCTGGGGTAAAAATCAAGCGAGTACTGATTGTCCGCTTAGGCGCGATGGGAGACGTTCTGCACGCGCTGCCCCCGGCTAGCGCGTTACGCCAAGCCTTCCCTTCCGCACAGATCGGCTGGGTAATCGAGGAACGATGGGCAGAATTGCTGTGCTCTCGCGATACGCCTCGCTGCGGCCCACGATTGGCTGGGAGGCCCCTAGTGGACAGGGTGCACTGTGTCAACACACGTGCATGGCGAAACGCGCTTTTCTCCGATGCGACCTGGTCGGCCGTGGTCTCCGCAATCAAGGAACTACGCGGGGAACGGTATGACGTTGCTATCGACTTTCAGGGAGCCGTTCGTTCCGCGGTGTTGGCACGCTTCTCGGGAGCGCCTCAGATCTTCGGATTCGCTCAGCCGCGTGAGAACGCTGCCAGCATGTTTTATACGCGGCAGGTGCACAGCCGTGATGCCCATGTCGTTGATCAGAACCTTTCGTTGGTCAGAGCAGTGACCAGAACGCCTCCCGGCATGATGGCTGCGGAATTACCTCGGGACCCAGCTGTCGAAAGCAGCATAGTGAGCAAGTTGAAATCACTCGCAATCGGGTCTTATGCCATTCTGAACCCGGGAGCAGGTTGGGGAGCGAAGCAGTGGCCGGCCGAGCGCTACGGCCAAACCGCCCGCCTTTTGGCCGACAGAGCCGGCTTGACATCGCTGGTGAACTGCGGTCCCGGTGAGGAGGCTCTTGCATCCGAGGTCGAAAAGACCGCTGGCGGAGCGGCGCAACCAATTACCACATCGATATCAGAACTGATTGCTCTGACGCGCCACGCCACGCTTTTCATCGGTGGCGACACGGGCCCCATGCACCTGGCGGCCATTCTAGGTTTACCGGTAGTCGCGATTTTTGGTCCGACAAATCCTGCCCGCAACGGTCCTTACGGCACACGTAGCGTAGTTCTGCGGAATGCCGCGAGCATCACTTCTCACGCTCGTCGCACGCGTCCCGACGGTGCCATGTTAGAAATTGGCGCGCCGGATGTTGTTGACGCAGCCGTGAAATTGCTTGGAGCAACTCGTGCATAGCTGGTCACAAATTGCGCGCCGCATCCGGGTGCCGCTCGGCTTCTCCTTTGTGGCTGTGTATTTCTGGCTGGCGCAACCGACACTGCACTCGATATCTGTCGGTGCACTGATCGCTGTGGCGGGATTGGGCATTCGCACCCTGGCCTCGGGCCACGTTCAAAAAAATGAGCAACTCACCATGAGCGGCCCCTACGCGTATGTACGCAATCCCCTTTATTTCGGCTCTGTGGTGCTGGCCGTGGGACTAGGTGTCGCTGCCCGCAACTGGTGGATCACCGCTTGCCTCTTCATTATGTTTGTCGCGATCTACCTCCCTGTGATCTGGGCAGAAGAAACTTTCCTGCGCACCAGATTTCCCGAGTATGACGAATACTCGCGTCAGGTGCCTCGTCTGCTGCCGCGGTTCAGCGCCTTCGGTAACGCGCGCGGATCTTTTTCTTGGGACTTGTATTGCAAGCACCGCGAGTACAATGCAGTGCTGGGTACCGCCGTCATCATTGCATTCTTGATTGCGAAATTACTGTGGTTTTCGTAATACGTTCGGAACGCGCATCCAACATAGCGGCCTGCATTTCAGGCCTGACACTCGATTGATCAGCCGCTCCCTTCAATCCGCAAAATGCATTCTTGTGCTGCTGCTGTTTCAGGCAGCGACACCGCCTGTCGCCCAATCCCAACGTTCGGACCATCAGGCGCAACCCAGCATCGGACCAGCTTCACAGATCCTGCCACCGCCTTCGACCTATCGCTTTGCAAATGGGCAGACCTACGTTTTGAGTGTTGAGTGGCATTTTTTCAATGCAGGTATTGCGCGAGTCAACATGGAGCCCGCGGGCGCTCAACAAAAGGTCACGGCAGTAGCTGATTCCATGGGCACCGTGAACTTGCTGTACGGCATCCACGATCGTTTCGAGAGCTACTTCGATCCTCACAGCTTCTGTTCACAACGCATTATCAAACATACTGAAGAGGGTTCCCGGCGTCGTGAAACCGAAGTGCGCTACGATTATCAGCATCGCAAGAGTGTCCTTACCGAGAAGAATTTGAAGACACAGGAATCGAAACGCGTGGAAAACGACCTCCCGGCATGCGTAACCGATGTTGTAACCGGTTTCTACTATCTTGCTACCCAAGAGCTCGTTCAGGGTCGCAGTTACACATTCCCTATCAACGATGGAGGCAAGACCACGGACGTGCGCGCCACTGTTGGTGAACGGGAGCAGGTCAAAGTTCCTGCCGGAAACTTTAGTGCTATGAAGGTGGAAGCTGAACCTATTGCAGGGCCCCTGAAGGGAAAGGGGAAAGTTTGGGTCTGGTTCAGCGACGATGCAAATCACACCCCCGTGCAGATGCGATCGAAGCTTGGTTGGGGAACCCTTGTCTTCAAACTACAGCGCATCGAGAAACAGTGAAGCAGTTCCGCTCGCATCCTGCATCCCCAGCCCTGCGCTCGCGTTCCAGCCGCCAGAACCGCTCATCAATCAGAGAACGTGCATTCGCACACGGCAACGCCTCAGCTATTGCAGCCGGAAGCGCTCGTTCATCAGCCGTTGCAGGCGGGGCTTGTACAGAATGTCATAGGTGAATTCTTTGTCGGGGAACATGGCCAAGGCCGCGCGCTTGGTGTTGGCTACCATCTCCGAAGCTTCTTCGACCGTGAGATCGGGATCCTGGCTGATGACCGACATCACCATGCTCATCATGATCTGCAAACGTCGTATTTTTCTCGCCTCTTCTTCACGCTCGCTAAGCGGCATTGCTTGGCGGCTGCGCTCCGGAATTTCCATGGGGCCCCCATCATGATGCAGCCCCAATGTCCGGCAAGAGCTGCTGTTGTTATTGGATGTACCCCGACCGGACGAGGTCGCCTAGGCTATGCGAATCATTGTCGCGCATTGCTCCTCGAAAGCAACCCCCTCCGGGCTATGAACTTAGGTTACCCACCGCGTGCCGCTTGCAACGGCAATCGAGTTCAGTTCATCGGAGAGTTACAATCGAGAGGCACCCGGCACAGGAGGACTTATGGCCGAGAATTCGAATTCGTCCAGCTCAAATCCGCGCACCAGGCCCGTACCCGAAGAGAAGCTCGTAAAAGTGTTTGATTCCGAACGCGAGTCGGAGGCGTTGGTCGTCAGCGGTTTGCTCGAGTCCGCCGGGATCGATTCCGATGTCACCTCTACCGACGCCGCTCAGGACATGTTTCCTGGAGTTGGCGGCAGTGTCATCCTCGTTCGAGAAGATCAGGCCGAAGAAGCCCGTCGCATCATTGAGGAATATCGGCGATCGGATGAAACCACGGATATCGACATCAGTGAAGAGCCGCCGCCGGTGAACTGATCGAGCTCCCGTCCAGGTAGAAGCTGATCGCGCCATTTACGTCGGTGCGATACACCGACGCTCCTGATGCGGCTAATCGCTGTAATACTTCGCGACTTGGATGGCCGAAACTATTGCGTGCTCCTACGGAGATCACGGCAATACGCGGACGTACAACGGACACCAACTCTGGGATCGTCGATGTACTGCTGCCGTTGTGCGCAATCTTCCATAAATCTGAGCGCGGCTGGAAGGCAAGCATCCGATGCTCAGTAGCTCTCTCCGCGTCCCCTTCTATCAGCGCCGCACTGTTGCCATGAATAAGCTGGAAGACAAGGGAATCATCGTTCTGAGGCTTATCAGAGGAAATGGATCCTGCTTCCGGGGAAAGGATTCGCACCGTGACGCCCCCGTATTCGAATGACTCTCCTGCTCTAGGCCGACGCACCAGAATTTCCAGAGCCTGCGCCTGCCTCAGGAGAGAACGAACCGCCTCCGTCTCTGGCATAGCGCCGAGCCAGAGTTCACGGGGCTTGAAGTTGGCCAGAACTGCGTGCATGCCTCCCATATGATCGGAGTGGGCGTGCGTGAGAATTACTGCGTCAAGACGCGAGACACCACGAGACCACAGATACGGCGAAACAACTTCCTCGCCAATATCGAATTCCGAATGGACGAACCCAAGGTGCCCGCCTGCATCGACCAGCACTGTCCGCCCCTGGGGTGTGATCAGGAGACTTGAATCTGCCTGTCCGACGTCGATTGCAGTCAACTCGAGAACCCCGGGACGGATATGCGGCCGGGCAGCATGAAATGCAAGCAGGAGGCTGGCAGTGGCCAGCATCGCGAGACCGGCGCACGCCAGCACGCGGCGTCTCGGAGCCAAGCTCACGGCGAGAAATAGGGCGATGGCTGCAAACGCAGCTACAGCCAAGTCGGGCGTTGGAACACGCCAGTCCGCCACCCGTAGACCACCAACCCATCTCATCATGCCTGTGATCCCGTCCAAGGCCAAGGTGGTGACCAGAGCCGGAATCTGTGCAGCTGCTAAGGAGATATAGCTGACACTCACGGCGATGACAGCGGCAGGCATCAAGACTTCTGTCAGCGGAACGGCAAGCAAATTTGCGGGCATTCCCATGATTGTGGCGCGGTGAAAGTACCACGCCATCGGCAAGGCAAGCCCCATCTGCATCAATGCGGAAATGGTCAGCACTTCCGAGGCGGACAGGATGGCGCGCGAGATCGCCCCAATCATTCGTAACGGAAGCCATTTCCCCAGCGGACGTGTTAGACGCTGCGCGATGATTCGGAGATCTAGCCGGAACTGCGCAACTCTCGGCGGAAGGGAAGCGTCGTAGTCAGGCGACTCCAAATGGCGCAGGCCGCGCCGGTAAGGCTGGGAGGTGCGTTCGATGATTGGCAAACCGATTCCCGCAATAATGACCACAGAAACACACGTCATCTGGAAACTCGCGCTGAACAGCGCATTGGCATCCGCAATCAGGAGGAGGAGCGCGGCTCCCCCGACCGCGTTTAACATCGAGCGTTCCCGATAGAGCAGTCGTGTTCCAAGAAAAATTGTGAGCATGGCCACCGCCCGCCAGATTGGGGCCCCCACATCCGTGAGCAACGCATACGCGATGGACAGCGACACAGTCAGGAGGCTGGCAAGCATTTCGTTGGCTCGCAACCGGCGTAATGTCCAAAAAACCACGAATGCCAGGATGCTCAGATTCATGCCCGAAACCTACCAATATGTGATACGTCCCCGAACGCTGAAAATCGATCCGGGTGTCGCGATTGAGGAACGCGTCATCGCCAATGACCATGGCGTCGAGCAACGCGGCATGCGGCGGCGGCCAGAGCGCATGAATCTTTTCGATGATTTCCTCATGAGCGGCCTGTCGCCATAATTCGAACCGGCTACCCACGAAGCCTGGGAGCAGGTGTGCCTCGGTCACTTTGCCCGTACCCAAGGCAGCAATTCCTTTTTCTTCTAAGTAGCGCTGGTAATCGAATGCGCCCGGATTGCGGAAGTTCCTGGGCGGACGCAGTTTTGCCCTGGCGGAAATGCACTCCCCATACCGGTACAGTACGGTTCTTGGCGCAGTAGCCGCATCGGCCTGCTGCGCCTGGCGGGAATAGAGAGTAAGGCGCACTCCGAAGTTGACGGCCGAACTTACCTCTTCCCTTTGCACCCGCTCAGCTTCGAGATCCAGAGTCTGGCGCAGTGTGCCGAAACCGTCGTCACGCAGTATTCCTGTCCTGACGACGTGCCCCGTGATCACAACCTCTTTGCCGTCGCTGAAATTCGCAATATCGGGGAAGGCGGCGGGCGGGCGCACCTGGATGCTGAAGCACCCCAGCCAGAAGAGCACCGCGTGGCCCATAACCCGCGCCAATAACGGACGGCCTCGAATCCAATAACCCGCCGCAGCCGCGAATACCACGATCGCAATAATGAACCAAAGGGGTGGCCGCCAAACGTAGACCCCAGATGCGATCCCCGCGGCGAACGCTAGCGCAGCGTACAGCAGCGGCTGGCGCGTTGCAGCCGTAACCGTCGACAACGATGAAGTCGCAGGCGTGACCATTCTTTTGCGGGAACGAGTGGATCACGAGCCTTGAGATGGCCGTGCGTGTTCAGCGCACGAGATGCAACACACTTTCAAGGTGGAAGGTCTGCGGGAACAGATCCACCAGATGCGCCTCTTCGATGTGGTACCCGCCAGCTAACAAGGGCGCCAAATCACGAGCCAAAGTTGCTGGATCACAGGAAACATACGTCAGTCGCGATGTCTCCAATGCAGCCAGACTCTTGGCCACGCCCTCACCTAGTCCTCCCCTCGGTGGGTCAACGATAATTAGATCAGCCCTTTGCCGCCCGGCTGCATTCTTCAGGTACTGGTCAACGGTAGAGCGCACGGTCTTTACGTTGGCAGGAGAATTGTAGACAAGGTCGGCGTGCGATTGCTGTGACGCCTCTACCCCAACAACACGCTCGAATTCCCGAGATAGAACAACGCTGAACAGCCCGACACCGGCATATAGATCGATGGCAGTGCGCCCGGACACCCCGGCGGTGACAATCCCAACGAGCTCGTCGGTTTGAAATCGATTGGTTTGGAAAAACGACCCTGCGCTCACTCTGTACGCCGGTCCCGCCGTTTTGTAGCTAAGATCGCTAGCTCCCGCCTGCGCCAGGATCTCTGGCACGGCATTAGACTTACCTGCATCCGCTGTTCCCCGAAACACAGTTGCCCCGACCACTTCGGCTAGTGTTTTCAGCAAAACCTCGGCGAGTTGCGCCGCACGACTCGGTTGCACGTCGCGGGAACAGAAAGCCTCAATTAGAAGATGCTGGTCCTCGGCGTCGGCGAAGAGCTCGATCTCACGAATTTCCGGATCCAGCGCGCCACTGCGTCCGGCTTGCCACAAGGACTGTATAGCCTTGTTAATCGTCGGCGAGCTGATCGGACACTCTTCAACGGCCAGCAGTTCGTGAGATCCAAACTTGAAATACCCCAGCTCGAATGCGGGCTGGACCCGCACTCGCAGCCTTGTCCGGTTGCGGTAGTTCCATGGCGGCGAGGGGTGCACACTTAGTTCGGACGGCAGATCCACCTTGGCGATTCGGCGCAGGTTTTCTCGGAGGATGGACGCTTTGACATCCAGCTGATGGCTATAACTTGAATGTTGATACTGACATCCGCCACACGCTCTGAAGTAAGGGCAGCGTGCCTCAATCCTGTGTGGCGAACTTTCGCGGATCTCCTTTGGCCTCGCTCTAGCGAAGCCAGGCTTCTCTTCCGTTAGGGTCGCGTCTACCCGTTCGCCGGTTAGCACAAAGGGGAGAAATACCGCCTTGCCGCGGCCGTGATCGTCAGCGGGTAGCCGGGCAAGCCCATCACCGCCATAAATTAGCTTTTCGATTCTTAGGTCCAAGCAGTGATTTTATGACATTCGCGTGGGCTGGCTAGATAAGCAAGGGCAGATCACATATAAAACATGCTGAGCCGCGGCAGACCATACTTCTCCAGTAAACGTTTGTGCACGTATTGTCGCTGTAGTTGATCGATCTGTGCCGCCGGCATCTTGCTTCGATAGGGAGCAAGCTCACGATCAGCCTGAGCGCGGATGCCAACCACCTCGTCATCGGGTGTGGCGGCCAAAAGCACTGCTAATAACTTTTCCTCTAGCACCGTCATCCGGCGTTCCAGATCTTCCAGGCGCCGCGGTGCCGCCGTAGCTTCGACGTCCGTCGCTAGTTCCTCCAACGTTCGAGCACTGTCTCTCACGACCGGCTGCACGGCAATGGAGCCGCCCTGTGGCAGTTTTGCTGATTGCAATTGCGCAGCATTGCGGCGAAAGAAGGCGATAATGTCGGCGGCCTCGAAGCCGAGCGTCTTCCCAGGTGTTTCTCGCTCAGTTCCGACGGCGGCTTCCTTCATGTCTTCCGCCGCGGACAGCACTTCCTGTGCGCAATAAGCCAGGCTGTTCACCTTCTTCGTCGTGGATGGCCGCTGGTCATGTCGATCGAACGCAGCATCGATCCCTCGCAAGACCGCCTCCAGCGGAATGCCCGCGTCTTTCCAAGTCTCAATCAACGCCCAATCCAGAGTGGACAGCAGCAAGCCACTGGCGCGGCGCTTCTGGAAGCGCTCTTCGATCTCAGTGAAGTAATTGAAGTAATTTTCCACGAAATTCAGCGGCGGGATTTCGAAGTGGTTCCAGGTCTGGAAGTGCTGGCTGGCGGGTTGACAACAGCTGACGACTTGGCGGAAGCTCCTGCTTCGCGAGTCATTTGCGGCGCGTTTCGCTCCCAGATAATTCGCAGTCCCTCAAGCGTCAGCAGATCGTCCACAGTCTTGATGTATTTCGAGCCACTACCAAACAGTGTGCCAAGTCCACCAGTCGCGATTACTTTCGTGTCCCGTCCCAGCTCGTCCAGCAGGAGCTCAAGGATCCCATCGACAAGCGATAAGTACCCATAGTAGAGGCCGGACTGCAGGCTTCCTACCGTATTTGTGCCGATGATGCGCGCAGGCTTGCGGATGTCAACTCTTTGCAGGCGAGCGGTGCGTTCAAACAATGCGTCGGCGGAGATACCGATGCCCGGGCAAATGACTCCTCCCAGGTATTCGCCTTTTACAGAAACGCAAT
>JBLNFC010000406.1:0-3023 GCA_050263355.1 Acidobacteriota bacterium | reverse complement strand
GTCGCGCAAGTTTCCCGACAGCTCATTAATGATCGGAGAAGATCCCGGCGTCCCGATCCTGGGTGTGCAGAGCCTTGCCAAGTTCGGGAGGCACATTTTTGAACGTAAGAAGCTCAAATTTGCAATAGCTGCGCCGAAGAGTGCACCAGTTCGGTTTCGGTCCGCTCCATGGCCTGACCTGAAAGTCCCCCTCTCCCTCACCGTGGGGAAAGGTGGGGTTGGCAAGACGACCATCTCTGCCGGACTGGCCTTTCACGCAAGAAGACATAGACGGACTGCGGTCGACATATGCTCTGTCGATCCTGCCCCCTCGCTCGACGATGTTTTCGGGGCAACGATTGGCGATGCGTTGCAGCCCGTTCTTGGAGATACCAAGCTCCGTGCTTGTGAGATGGACGCGGTAGCGTTGTTTCGAGACTGGGTCAGGGAGATACGAGTAAGCATCGATGATGCGACCACGTCGGAAGTCAGCGGAATTCACGTGGACCTTTCTTTCGAGCGTCAGTTGCTCTCGGCCTTATTGGACATCGTCCCTCCCGGGGTTGATGAGGTGCTTGCTATCTTTCGCATTGTGGAGCTGCTAAGCCGGCCCGGTCAGCTGGTCGTGATCGACATGGCCCCGACGGGCCACGCATTGGAGTTGCTACGCATGCCGGAACGGGTTCTTGCCTGGACCCGTCCTTTATTGAAAACCCTGGCAGCGCACCGTACACTAGCCGTTGCCCGGGATGCCGCAGTAAAAATAGCCGAGCTGGGACAGCGTGCCCGCGAGTTGGTCCAGATCCTCAGAAGCGGACGAGGAGCAAGCCTTTACATTGTTCTGCTTGCCGAGCCATTACCGGACCGCGAGACAGAACGTCTGATTTTCGACCTTAAGCAGATCGGCTTGTCGCCGGCTTCCATCTTTGTCAATCGTGTCTTGTTTGCACAAGATGTGGGACAATGCCCCCGATGTCGCCGATCCATGAATTGGCAACATTTAACGTTGGCAAAATTGAAGAAGCGCTACACAGCAGGTGAACTCTATATCGTGCGCAATTTTCCAGACGAGATCACAGGAAAAACAGGACTGCGCTCTCTTACAGGGGAACTATGGCAACTCGCGTAAAGCGGAGTAACCCGACAGTGATCTATCTGTATGGCGTAACTCAGAACATCGCGAAAGATCTCGGCCATACCGTGGGCATCGATGGCGCTTCCGCAGTAGAGTCCCTGCCGTTGTCGGGATTGACTTGCTGGATCAGCCGCGTTTCAAGAACCGATTTTGCCGATCAGTTACAACGCAACATGGAAAACCTGGACTGGTTAGCCAATGCCAGCATTCATCATCAGAGGGTAGTGTCTGCCATTGCGCAAGTGGCCGATGTCCTGCCGGCGCGGTTCGCAACGGTGTTTCTCAATGAGCTTTCGCTTGCAGAGGACCTGGAGTCGCGAAAGCGCATCTTGAGGGCGGATCTGAAGCGCATCAAGAACTCCGATGAATGGGGAATCAAGGTTTTCCGTGTTCAGGAAAAACCGGAGTGGCCAAGTACTCCTGTCCGTACCGGTAAGGAGTATCTGAAAGCCAAAGCCGTTCTGTTACAGCGAAGGCCCAACCAAACCTCCGACTCCGATATTGAGCGATTCGCCGGAGCGCTCAAGCGAATAGCGGTTAAAACTGCGGAGGTGGGGAAAGTGAGTGGAGGCCAACGCGGCCTGCAGTGGCAGACATCACTTTTACTAAGGCGCGCTGACCGGCGCAAGCTACAGAGTCTGTTGAAGAAATTTTCTGAAGAGTGGGCCAATCGTCGGCAGATAGAAGCTACCGGGCCATGGCCGCCGTATTCCTTTGTCTCGCGCGAGACCGCGAGGACATCCGCGTAGACCATGGCGAGCAATCCCAACAGTGTGATTATCACTGGAAACGACCCGGGGGATGAGACTTCTCTTTTAGACATTCTTGATCACGTCCTGAATGCGGGCGTGATTATCCGCGGAAACCTGGTAATTTCGCTGGCTGGGGTGGACCTCATTTACGTTGGGCTTGATGTGATTCTTACCTCCGTAGAAACTGCCTTGCGACAGATGAATGAGCAGAACGTCCCGAAGCTGCACACGTGAACATCAAATGCCGGTACTCGCCTATGGTCTTACCGAAGCAAGGGCCCTGTCAGCTCCGGCACATGGAGTTGGAGATGCGCGAGTCGAGTTTGTCGAGCAAGATGGTTTGAAGTGCTTCTTTTCGCGGACCCCTAGCATAGATAGTATCCTTGGTTTGCCTACCAAGCGCGCAGCACTGGCGTTTCATAAGGTCATTCAAGCCATTTTCACGCAGGCAGCAGTTATTCCGTTTCGTTTTCCGACTATCCTTGAAAATGAAGCTGAACTGCTCGGCTACATGTCCCGACAGAAAGACGTTTTCTGTGAGGCGCTGGATCGTTTGCGGGACATGGTGCAGATGGACATTCGGCTTTCGCGTACTTCAACGGGAGACGGACAACTTCCGGCCAAGCGTCACAGTTCTTCCCAAATCACTGGGGCTCAATATCTCGAGGCTCGTCGCATGCAGCAACGCGACTTGGCAAATTCGATTGCGCCTTTCCGTGGCTTAGGAAACGATCTCATTTGCGATTGGCGAGAGCGAACGTCTGCCCAGGGTCTACACTGTTTTGCGCTCATCGAGCGGACGGCCGTAGACGCCTTCAAAACACAGGCTGTCACTCTGCATTTACCTCCCGATGTTGTGGCAAGAGTTAGTGGCCCGTGGCCGGCAAGTGAGTTCGTCGAGAAATCATGAGCAACATTAATAAACACGGATCAGCTTCATCCGCCTTGCAGGAGCAAGTAGCGGCTCTAAGTGGTACGACGCAGCGTATTGATTGTTCTGCCGAGAATATTGAGCAAGGTTTGGCCAAGTTGGTGCTGAGCCTGGTGGAACTCTTGCGTCAATTGCTTGAGCGTCAGGCCATTCGGCGTATGGAAGGTGCCTCTCTGACGGAGCAGCAGGCCGAGGCGATGGGGGAAGCGCTTATGACACTTGAGCA
>JBLNFC010000405.1:0-5708 GCA_050263355.1 Acidobacteriota bacterium | reverse complement strand
CTGACAAAGTGCGTGTCGCTATTGCTATTTTAGTTTCGCTGTTGTTCTTGTATCTCGCGCCTCGCAGTTCTGCTCAAGCAACGGTTTCTTCCCCACCGCCTCTTCTTCTGGGCACTGCATGGTATCCGGAGCAGTGGCTGGAATCGCGCTGAGACGCCGATCTCGCCCTTATGCAGCAGTCGGGTGTTCACATGGTTCGGGTGGGAGAATTTGCCTGGAGCCGCATGGAACCCGAGGAAGGAAAGTACGATTTCGATTGGCTCGACCGAGCCATCACGGCCGCTGCCAGGCACAACATTTTTACCGTTATTGGCACGCCTACGGCTGCCCCGCCGGCCTGGCTCACGCAAAAATACCCGGAAACTCTGCGGATGAACGAAGATGGACGCCCCGACCAGCACGGCAACCGCGAACAATACAACTTCGCCAACCCGAAATATCGCGAATTGGCTCGCAAAATCGCCGAGCAACTCGCCAAAAGATTCGGTCACAATCCTCATGTGCTGGGATGGCAAATCGATAACGAATATGAAATGGCTTCCTATGATTCTGAAACGAAGGTGCAGTTCCAGCAGTGGCTCAAGGCCCGGTACGGCACGCTAGAGAATCTCAACGCTCGCTGGACGACCGCTTACTGGAGCGAGAGTTACACCGCGTGGAACCAGATCCCGATTCAAGTGAAATACGGGAATCCCGGTCTGCTGCTAAGTTGGATGCGCTTTGTTAGCGATACTTGGCGTAGCTACCAGAGGAATCAACTCGAAGTCCTGCGTGCCAATTCGGACCCCTCGAAATTCATTACCACAAACACCATGGGATGGTTTGATGGCTATGACCATTACACGGTGGAACAGGATCTCGATGTCGCGGCCTGGGATGATTACGTTGGCGAAGGCCATCTAGACCCGGTGAAAAACGGCTTCGCGCACGATTTGACACGCGGCTTCAAGCAGAAAAACTTCTGGGTGATGGAGACGCAGCCGGGTTCCGTGAATTGGGCGGGAGTCAACAACGCGCTCGATAAAGGAGAAGTGCGCGCTATGGCGTGGCACGCTGTGGGTCACGGCGCGGACACGGTAAGCTACTGGCAATGGCGTAGTGCTCTGAACGGCCAGGAGGAATATCACGGCACGCTGCTGGGAGCGGATGGAACGCCGGTGCCGCTTTACGCTGAAGTCGCACAACTGGGCAAGGAGTTCGAAAAGGCAGGTCCTGTCCTGGCGGGCACGTCGGTGAAAGCTGAAGTGGCTATTCTCCATTCGTACGACAGTCGATGGGCCATCAATTGGCAGCGTCATAGCAAGGATTACGATCCAAACGTTGCACTGGAAAGCTACTACGCAGCGCTCCGGCCAATTGCCCAGTCTATCGATGTTCTTCCAGCGACCGCCAATCTTTCGCCCTACAAACTCGTGGTGGCGCCCGGCCTGAATGTGCTCTCTACTTCTGCCGCCAACAATCTTCTTGCGTACGTCCGCGACGGTGGTCATCTAGTTCTCGGGCAGCGATCGGGTATGAAAGACGACGACAACGCCCTCCAGCCAAAACGGCAACCCGGCCCCCTTGCAGAGCTTCTTGGCGGCCGCGTGGAGCAATATTATGCTCTGAATAATCCTGTCCCGATCGAAGGGCAATGGGGTGTGGGCGAGTCGCCATTCTGGGCGGAGTTATTAAGCGTGAAGGACAAGGACACCGAGGTCCTGATGCACTATGGCAAAAGCAATGGTTGGCTCAATGGCCAGCCGGCAGCGATCACGCGCAAAGTCGGCAAAGGCCGCGTCACCTACATTGGAGCATGGCTTGACCCCAAGACGATGGCACGCGCCGCGAAGTGGATGGCGACGATCAGCAGCGTGAGCACCCCACTTCCCAATGTCCCGCCCGGTGTAGAGGCGTCTGTTCGGCAAGGTCCGCGGGGGGTCGTCTACATCCTGCTGAACTTGTCGCAGCAACCACAAACGATGCGTCTACCCAGCCTGATGAGGGACGTTCTCGAAGGCAGCTCCAAATCATCATTGAATCTCCCCGTCTATGGGGTCGCGGTTCTTGCCCAGCCACAGTAGGCTTCCGCAAGAGACTCTAACCCACGAGTGCCAGGCTGAGGTAAGAAGAGCGGCTCGGAAGAGGTACATCTATGTCATTAGGACTCCGCAGCGAGACTTCGAAATTTCGGATAGACAACCTTCGGAACTGCCTCGCACGAGGGCCTTTGCTCAAGCGCCCCGATTTACGCTCAAATTGACCTTGCCGGTTGCAAGATCATAGATTGCCGCCTCCACCTTCAATTTTTCCGCCTTGAAAGCGTCGCGGATGACGGTTGAGGAACTGCGCAACAAGCCAGCCTGAATCGTTGCATTGGCTTCGATCGCTTTGTCGAGATTTCCGTCGGACTGTTCCACGGCCTGCCGAAGGGACGGGTATAACGAGCTGATTTGTCCGGGGACACCCTCAGCCTTCATTGCTGCCTTTACTGCTCCACATCCACCATGCCCAAGTACAACAAGAGCCTTCACGCCTAGAACAGCAACGCCATACTCGAGGCTAGCAATAATCTCTGGTGTCACAATATTGCCGGCCACTCTCGTGACAAAGATGTGGCCAATCGTCTGATCAAAAATCAGTTCGACAGGCACACGAGAGTCCGCACAGGAGAGCACTGCGGCAAATGGTTCTTGCTTATCCACTGTGCGCTCTTTCAGGACGGTCAGGTCGTGTTCAATCGACGTCAGCTGATTCGCGACGAAACGCTGGTTGCCCGCGAGCAATTCCTGCAGGGCTGCATCGGGAGTGAGTTTATTTTGGGCACTAAGCTTTTCAGGAACAGCTAACTGGATTCCAGCTTGCGCTGCGACTCCAAGCACTGCACTTGAAAGTACGTTCTGAAGAAAGTGCCTCCTGCCGCATTCTGTGTGTATACGCACGCTGCCTAGCATTGTCGATGACCTCCTCAGATTTTGGCGCTTCATAATACTCTTGTTCTGTCGGCCGGACACACTCGAAGCGCATCGGTGAAAAAACGCCCATCACACTCAAATCAGGTAAATGTGTTATCGTTCCTCTCCCGGGAAAGGCTCCACGCCTCACGCTGTAACAATTTCCGACAAGTATGCTATCCAAAAGCAAAAGAGCCCTCTCGCGTGGCGGGGCTTTTCGTGTGGTGCCGATCATGATAAAAGACTGCGGAGCGGTCGGTGACGGTTTCATTAGCCCAACCACCGCTTTTAGCTCGGAGCCCGTGATTGACTGCATCGCCGCTATGTCGCGGTAAAAGTCGGCACTCACTGCATGCGGTAAAGGGCCGTCCGCAGGCTCTGATAGCAGGCAAGGACCAATAATATCCGCTGCATCTCAACCGCTTAGTCGCAGGCAGATGACAATGGATAATCACGATTTCCCTGGCGGAGCTAACAAGGCATATCGTGCAGTTGTGACGGCCCAGCCTACTCGTCAAGCTACTCGTCGTAACCTGATGTGATTTCGACGCAAGAGCTGCTACGAACACCGCCTCAGGTGAAGGACCGCTCGGTAGTAAAGCATGGAGGTGCGTCGTGCTGTCCGCTTTAAAAATCAGCTTCGTAGTACCGTTTATAGTCCTGTGCGCTGGGTTCGCAACGCTCGCTGGTCCAGGAGCTTTCTTGTCGCTCGTCCGCGCGGCCGTGCCCAAGCAAGAAATTCACGCGAGCGAGCCACCACAAGTCGCTCCCGAGGACATACCTGAAGAGGCTCCCGAGAATGAATTAACGCCTGCGGCGCTGCGCCTCGATATGTCCACTTCTCCTCCATTGATCCAGACGCTATATCAAGCGACACGGGAGACAAAGGAAAACGACATTCTGGCTAGATTGGCACAGGCGAGGAAGTTGGTTGAAAGCGGAGCCGACCTCAAAGCTACAGATCCTGAAGGACGCACGGCACTGCACTGGGCAGTGTTCGGTTCGAGCTATAGTTCGAGACAGAGTGTACTGGTAGCGTATGAGGATTTAGTGCATACACTGATAACTCGAGGCGTAGCTATCAACCAAGAAGACGTCTACCAAGACACCGCGCTCGATTACCTACTCTACTCTCCCACTTTCGAAATGCAAACCCTATTGCTTGAAAGCGGTGCAAACAGCGGTTTCTTAGCTGGGGTTTACCAGCTATCTGACCAATGCAAGGTTCTGGAATCAGCCCCGACCCCGCAGATCGCACCTGCTACAGTTTCGAAAACTAAAGATGACCAGCTTTTTGCCGGCGCCACGTTAAGCATCCGACTTGACACTCCAATTTATAGCGACAGATCGCGTACTGGCGACCCGATTCAGGGCACCGTTACATACCCATTGTGCAAAGATGGCGAACAAATCGAATGCAAGCCAGGTGAGCTGCTGGTCGCACCAGGCACAAAGGTCAGCGGGACTGTCCTGTTTGCACAAAAAGCTCTGAACAAGTACTCGCGACCGCGTCTGGTTTTGGATTTTTCAAATGTTATCCACCGTAACAAACAGCAAACGCCGCTCTATGCGCGAGTGCTGAACGTAGATAACGCTCGGGAGACCGTGCAGAACAACGAGATTCTCGGAATCATCCAACCGCATGCCTCAAAGAAGATCTCACTCGCTCTAAGCGCCTTGGGTGCGGCAAACCCGATTGTGAGTTACACGATTACAGGGGTGCGCTCGGTTTATGGACTCTCTATCCGCCGCGAGATTCTTTTCCCCGCTGGTACGGACCTTCAGATTCAATTGGTACGTCCATCCTTTCTGAAGCAGAAGTCAGAGTGGTCCGGTTGGCCAGAACTGAAACCGGACACAAAGCTCGAGCAAATTGTCAGCAAGATGCCACTCCGTACAGCAACACCAAAGAAAACTCCTTCGGACTTGACCAATGTGATCTTTTTGGGAAGTGCGCAGGAATTGATTACTGCATTTGGCGAGGCAGGATGGATGGAAGCCGCCAACCTGAATGTTGGGTCAGCGCTGAAAGTCGCGCAGGCAACGATGCGCAACACTGGCTATTTGGACGCCCCCGTTTCGTTGTTGCTCCTGCAGGGCCGACCGCCGGACGTGGTCCTTCAGAAGTCATTGAACACATTTGCCAAGCGCCATCATATCCGTATATGGAAGATGAACCAGCACTACAATGGCCGTGAAGTCTGGGTCGGCGCAGCAACCCACGACATTGCAACGGAAAGTAGCAGGGGCAAAACCAAGTGGATCCATCGCATCGACCCCCACATCGACCGAGAACGCGATTGGATCCTCACCGATCTCTTGTTTGCAGGAACAGCCACTGCATACGTCGATGTCGATCGCCCAGCGGTTCCGAAACGGGCGGAGAATGCAACTGGAGATAAGCTTTTGACGGATGGCGAGGTGTCAATCATAGAGTTGAAGAGAGCCAGTCAGGCCTCCGCCTCGGCTCCTTCAGATCCAAATCCGTGATCGTATGGGCATTCCTCGCTTCCCTTCGATCCGCGGGCGTCATTCCGAACTAGGACGGCGGAGTTTTTTTGGCTGGAAGACGTTAAGTCACGCATGACGACGGACCATGCTGACGGTCTGACCTGGGCTTACCTGAAATAAGACTCCAAACAGCTTGCACCGGATCGGAGTCTAAGAATGTTTGTTTGAGGGTTATATCTTCAGTATGTGAGGCTATATTTAGCGTCAGCGTGCAAGACGGGATGTGTTTTGTGGCGGATAGGGGATGTCATCTGGCACGCTGGT
>JBLNFC010000404.1:0-3002 GCA_050263355.1 Acidobacteriota bacterium | reverse complement strand
GGAAGGAAGGCGGAGAGTTGAAGAGGAAAAGTTAGGTACCGGGCCTTGAATGCCACATTCGTAGTATGAAATAAGTGTTTGGCCATGAGGAATTGCGAAATTGGAGTTTAACAACAAATTTTACATCCCCGAGCTGATAGGGCCATGACCAATTTCACCGTGGCAGAATAGCTGCCTAACGAATGCGCCTGCGCGATTATGCACTCAAGCCTGCACACCTGAAGTGGCTCCTCGCCTCCGATCCTGCCATCCGCTGGCAGGTCATGCGGGACCTCACCGATAGAGATCCCGACACGATTGCGGCTGAGCGGTCCCGCGTGGCCACCGAAGGTTGGGGGGCCAAACTCCTCGCCCTCCAATCTCCCGCTGCCCACTGGGGCGGACCGCAGGAAGACCCAGGACTGCTGATTTCCCTCTACAGTCTCGTTGTCTTGATGGACCTCGGTCTCGACCCGGCCAGTAAGCAGGCCCGCAAAATGATCGACCGCGTCGACAAACGGCTCGTGTTTAAGCCGCTCAACAACCGCCCTTTTCTTAACGGCGAAACGGAGCCCTGCATCAACGGCAGAATTCTCGCGCTCGGCGCGTATTTCAAAAAACCGAACGACGCGCTAGCTCGTCGACTTCTGTGCGAGCAACTCGAGGATGGAGGATGGAACTGCGAGGCGGTTGAACTTTCAGCAAAGCGCCCGCTAAGCCGGCGCTCTTCGTTCCATACCACCATCTGCGTGCTCGAAGGACTACTCGCTTACGAACACGCAGGGCGCAAATCGGCGGCCGTTACGAAGGCCCGCAAGCGAGGCGAGAAGTATCTGCTCGATCGCCATTTGTTCCGCTCACTTCGAACCGGGGAAGTCATCGACGAGCGCTGGCTGCGCTTCTCCTTTCCGACATTCTGGCACTACGACATCCTACGCGGACTCGATTATCTGCGGAATGCACGAGTCAAACCCGACAGCCGCGTCCGTGAGGCAGTCGAAATGCTGATTAAGCGTCGCCACCACAACGGGCGCTGGCCGCTCGACCTACTTCATCGGGAGCGCATTCCATTGGAAATGGAGACCTCTGTCGGCAGCGCAAGCCGCTGGAACACACTGCGCGCCCTCCGCGTCCTATCTTGGAATTGCACCTCAACGTCCTAGTTGTGGCTGGCACGCGCTCGCTGTGGCTCAGGTCGGTAGCTGGCGCAACTTTGCCCCTCCGAGCGGATCACGGGCAAACAGAAAAGTTGAGCCAGCGTCTGCATGGCCCACGACTCGCCAAGTAAACTGAGCGCACACTCGGGCCGTAAGCGACAATGGACGGAATCTCAGAAATTTGAACCGACGCGTTTTGAAAAACGCGCGAGCGAGCGTCTAAAAGCACGCTTTACAGCGCACATCGTGCTATGCTCCCCGGGTGTCTCAAGCTCCCTTGCTGCGAAATCAGGGATCACCCCGGCATACTGTGCTGGTGAGGGTAACGCACTGGATCACGGTAATTTCGTTCGTTGCCTTGCTGGTTACCGGTGTTGAGATCTTGATCTCTCACCCGCGCTTCTATTGGGGAGAAGTCGGAAATTCGCTAACTCGGCCGCTGTTCCAGATTCCCATTCCCTCTTCCCGAGCAACAGTCCCGACTGGCTACGCATACGTCCTGCCCGACCAGAATGGCTGGAGCCGATATCTCCACTTTGAGGCCGCATGGGCCTTGGTGCTGACGGGCTTGGTCTACGTTATCTTCGGTCTCTGGACCCGCCACTTCCGAAAGAACCTGTTCCCAGCCTCCGAAGACAGGACGTGCCCACGATTCCGCAGCATCATGGCAAAGCACCTTCGCCTGGCGCCGCCTGACGAAGCTGATTCCCGCTCATACAATGCACTCCAGCGCATCACTTACTTGGTAGTCATCTTTGTTCTTTTTCCGCTCGTGATCTGGAGCGGTCTCGCGATGTCCTCCGGATTCAATGCCGCCGTGCCTTGGGCTGTTAGTTTTCTCGGAGGACGGCAATCCGCGCGCACAGTTCATTTTTTTGTCTCTATCGGTCTCGTGCTCTTCTTCGTTATTCATGTCGCTATGGTCGCTCTAAGCGGATTCGTAACTCGCACGAGGGAGATGATCACAGACAGGGTTGGCCGACAGGAGCGCATATGAGCAACGTTTCACGTCGCAAGTTTCTGATGGCTGGCCTAGCCGCCAGTGCCGGCATTTCGGGCCTAGGCGTCGCTGCCGGTCTGGCCCAGCGCTACGCCCTCGTCCCTCCCGACAGTGGTGGAATCTATGGGCCGGGCGAAACCCTGACCTACGCCGCCCAGCGAATTTTGGCCCGACACTCGCTAGCCCGTGAGTTTCCCCGAAGCATGATTTCCAAGGTCCCTTTCGCCAACAGTATTCCTCCATTGAATGATGCCTTCAGACGGCTGCAGGAAGGCGTTTTCGCTGATTGGCGGCTCTCCGTTGATGGAATGGTGGCGCGACCAGGATCGTATTCCCTCGGCGACCTCAGGCGCTTTCCCACTCGCAACCAGATCACCGAAGTAGTTTGCGAGGAGGGATGGTCCTATATTGCCGAATGGATCGGTACACCTGTGTTGGAGGTTCTGAAAGACTCCGGCATCCTGCCGCAAGCTCGATATCTAATATACTTCTCAATTGATCCCGACTGGTGGGAGAGCATCGACATGGTGGATGCTCAGCATCCCCAAACTTTGCTGACTTGGGCCATGAACGACGGAGACCTGCCGGTCGCGTTCGGGGGCCCACTGCGTTTGCGGGTGCCTCGCCAACTTGGTTACAAGAGCGTCAAATTTGTGACTCGGCTAACGGTGACCGACTCAACGAAAGGCTTTGTCTCGGCTCTCGATCCCAAACACCCGAATGGCGGCTACGCCTGGTATGCGGGCATCTGAATCGCGGCGTCTTTAGTGCCAACCCGGTACCACAGTGCACAAGTTTGAGTAACAGACGATGCCAGCACACGGGATACCTGATCCGCTTATGTTACGGCAACCCGTAAAGTGATG
>JBLNFC010000403.1:0-3533 GCA_050263355.1 Acidobacteriota bacterium | reverse complement strand
CGGGAAAAGAGGTTTTGCTTTTTAGCGCCTCTCTTCCCAGGCTCGTCCCCAGCTACTCGCGAAAGAGTGGCTGATGAGTACACCATACGAACTGCGCTGCCGTGAGTGCGGCAAGAGCTGGGGCAACCAGCCTAAGTCTGTCTGCGAAGACTGTTTCTCTCCCCTGGAAGTCACCTACGACTACGACGCCGCCCGGCGTACGTTCACCCGCGAGCGCATCTCGCAGCGCCCCCCCAACATGTGGCGCTACTCGGATCTGTTGCCTCTGCCCGAAGACTATCGCGCGTCATTGTCTGTCGGATTCACCCCACTGTTGAGCGCGCCTCATTTGGCGAAAGAACTTGGCGTGAAGCGGCTCTGCATCAAGAACGACGCGGTATGCCTGCCGACTTTGAGCTTTAAGGACCGCGTGGTTGCAGTAGCTCTGGCCAATGCGCGCGCGTTTGGTTTCGACACAGTTTCGTGCTCCTCGACCGGCAATCTGGCGAACTCCGTCGCGGCTCAAGCAGCCCGTGAAGGCTTCAAGGCATGGATCTTTATCCCCGCTGATCTGGAGCCTGCAAAGATCATCGGCACGCAGGTCTATGGCGCAAAACTCGTACGCATCTCCGGCAGCTATGACCAGGTCAATCGCCTCTGCTCGCAAATCGCTGACGAGCATCACTGGGGATTCGTGAACGTCAACCTGCGTCCCTACTACGCAGAAGGATCAAAGACAGTCGGTTTCGAGATCGCGGAACAGCTCGGCTGGCGCCTGCCGGACAACGTGGTCGTGCCCATGGCCGGCGGTTCGCTCATCACTAAAATCAGGAAAGCTTTCGACGAACTGATCAAGCTTGGCTTGGTGGAAGACAAGCAGGTGCGCTTCTTCGGGGCACAGGCGACCGGCTGCTCGCCGATCTCAACCGCGGTGAAAGCAGGCGAAACAGAAATTCAGCCGCAGCGGCCTAACACCATCGCGCGTTCCCTGGCCATTGGAAATCCGGCCGATGGACATTTCGCGATCCGCGCGATCACCAAAAGTGGCGGATGGTCAGAAGATGTCTCCGATCGCGAAGTGGTGGACTCGATCCAGTTACTCGCCCAGACAGAAGGCATCTTCACCGAGACCGCTGGCGGCGTCACCGTGGGCGTCGCGCGCAAGCTTTGCGAACAGGGTCGCATCTCGCCGGACGAGACAACCGTTCTCTGCATCACTGGTAACGGCTTGAAGACCACCGATGTCCTGGTTGACCGATTCGAATCCGAGGAACCGATCGCGCCCAAGATCAGCGCCTTCGAAAATTATCTGCAGAACGCGCTGGAAATTTTGGCGCCCGTGGAGGTGCAGTGATGTCGATCAAAGTGCAAATCCCCAGCGCGCTTCGTCGCCACACGGATGGCGTCGGGCAGCTTGATTGCAGCGCCACCAATCTCAACGACCTCTTCACAGCACTGGACGAGAAATTTCCCGCGCTCAAGCCGCATTTGCGCGACGAGTCCGGACAGGTACGGCGCTTTCTAAATATTTATGTGAACGAGGAGGACATCCGCTTTCTCGGCGGCAACAGCTACGCCTTTCAGGATGGAGACGAAGTCCTGCTAGTGCCGTCGATCGCGGGAGGGCGCGTTTAGGAGCGAGCGCCACGCTAAATGCAAAAGGCCGGCATCTGCCGGCCTTTTGCATGGGATCACTCTGAACGCTTCTAAGTTCGCGACAAATCCTTCCCGAACGAAGTCGAGGGAGTGTCCGCGCGAGCGAGCTTACTTCTTCGGGGCGATCGCGTCCTTCGCGGCCTTGGCTACACGGAACTTCACAACGGTCTTGGCTTTGATCTGAATCGGCTCACCGGTCTGCGGATTGCGGCCCACGCGCGCCTTGCGATGAGCTTTAACCAGACGCCCGAGTCCGGGAACGACGAATACGCCGTTCTTCTTGGTCTCTTTGATGGCTGTGTCGGCGAGGTGCTCGAGGAACGTTGCTGCGGTCTTGTTGTTGAGTTCGGTTTTCTCCGCCAGGTGACGGACAAGTTGCGTTTTGGTCATGCCTGCTGCCATGAATCCTCCTCTTGATTGTATTGCTGAGATTCGAGTCATATTACATGAACGCCACTGTGGAAAAGAAGCGTTTTCACCGCATTTTTAGCGGAAATTTTTGATATGGAACCACAAAAGGTGCATAAAGACAGGTTTTCCCGGCGTGCAGTTCCAAAATGGCGCTGCTGGACAGGGTTTTAGGGGCGAATCGAAACCGCGGTTTCGGACCTCATGCGACTTGCTTCCAAGATCGCCATCCTAAACGGCGATTCGATCATCCCTCTCAATCAAGGGCAAAGTGAGACCTTTCGTGCGCAGGCCACTCCCTGAGAACCACCATCCTGCATGACATAATGAAAAACGGGGAGCATTCATTTGTGAGTTGTGCCATCTGCGAGACTCGAAAAGAAAAGCGGTTCTGCCTCGCGGTTCACGGACGTATTTGTCCGCAGTGTTGCGGTGAGCAGCGCGAAGTGACGCTCGACTGCCCGAGCGAGTGCGTATACCTGCAACAGGCCCGCGCGCACGAGAAACCGCGCTCGGCAACTGATTTGGAAGGTGCTGAACTGTTTCTGCAGGTAGAGGTCGGTGATCAAATTCTTTATGAGCGCGAGCACCTGCTGATGGGGCTCACATTCGCGCTATCGAAGGCCGCGCGAGCCGACCGCAGCTTAAATGATCGCGACGTGATCGCGGCGCTGACCTCGATAACGAAATCTTACGAGACGCTGGTCAACTCTGGGCTTCATTATGAGACACCGACCACCAGCATGGGACAGCAGGCGATCGCGACTGAAGTGCAGACCATGATCAAGGAGTACCGGGAGGCCGAGCAAAAGCATATGGGATTCGTACGTTTGCGCGATTCCGAGGTGCTCAGGGCGCTTGTCTTCCTGGTCAGAATGGCGCATGCCAGAACCTCGGGAAGATCCAGGTCGCGGGCGTTTATCGACTTCCTGGTTGCGCAATTTCCAGAGAACAAGTCGGTGATCACCACTCCGCAGGAGGCAGGAAGCAGAATCATCACACCGTAAAAGTCGTGCTTTTTGCGTGGTGCATGTAAGGTCCAATCGGTCAGAGTTCAGGGGCCCGAGATGTCAGGGACCGAGGTCCGAGATCTCGTATGCTTCGAACCAAGATCCGAGATTAGCTCAAAAGCTCACACCAAAGCTAAGCCCGGAGACCCGAATTCTTTGCCTTAGTAGCCGTTGCATCGAAAATATGGCTATTTTTGTGGAACTTAGGTACAATGAAGTCGCGTTTGATTAGCCGAAGTAAGCAGTATCTCCGCTCCACAGCGTGACCTACCTGCAGAACTCTGCTCGATTCAGCGCAAAATCAGAAAAAAGGAAATTGCAACACAATGGAAACAGGAACAGTGAAGTGGTTTAACGATGCCAAAGGCTATGGATTCATCAGCCGTCAGAATGGCGAGGATGTATTCGTGCACTTTTCAGCTATTCAGTCGAGCGGATTCCGCAGCCTGCAGGAAGGTCAGCAGGTACAGTTCGATGTCG
>JBLNFC010000402.1:0-8136 GCA_050263355.1 Acidobacteriota bacterium | reverse complement strand
AAGACTTCTGACGTTGCAGTCGGAAATCCGGTGATTGCGCAGGGGGGGCCCAGAAACATGAATTTTGCGATTAAATTCACCTTCTAGCTGTTTTAGAAAGGTAAAATTTCAGGGAGCCTAGCTGAAGCAGGCTCCCTCTTTCTATGCGGGTTTTCCCCTGGTTAGCTGCAAGTTTGTTGTTGATCAGCTCTGCTGTTGGTGCCAATCCTCCCGCCTCCCGCAATGCCCGTCCCAACATAATTCTGATAACGCTGGACACTACTCGCGCCGACCGCATGGGCTTTCTCGGATCGAAGGACGGGCTGACGCCAAATCTGGATGCACTGGCCCGTCAGTCTGCGGTGTTTACGCATGCCTACTCTCACGTCCCGTTGACCACGGCTTCTCATGCCACGATTCTTACGGGGACTTACCCGCAGTTCAATCATGTTGTCGATTTCGGAATTCCTCTTTCTGACAAGCTGCCCTACACGCCCGACATTCTGCGCAAGAGCGGGTATCACACGGCCGCCTTCGTCGCCTCTCTTGTACTCGATCCGTTGGGTGGCACGGCGCCTGGGTTTGATCGGGGTTTCGAGGTTTATGACGCGGGCTTCCGGCTTCGTCCCCGGGGGGCC
Source organism: Acidobacteriota bacterium (assembly GCA_050263355.1). Lineage (GTDB taxonomy): Bacteria > Acidobacteriota > Terriglobia > Terriglobales > Acidobacteriaceae > Gp1-AA122. The sequence continues at coordinate 7,519 of JBLNFC010000402.1, read as the reverse complement.
GATCGCTACAAAACGGTGGAGCGTCGCGCCAGCGAAGTGGTAAACCATGCGCTCGCCTGGCTCAGCAAGCGAAAGGCAGGGCCATTTTTCTTGTGGGTACACTTTTATGACGCCCATGATCCTTACGATCCGCCGGAGCCGTTCAAGAGCCGCTATAAGTCCGATCCTTATGACGGCGAGATCGCCTACGTGGACGCGCAGCTGGGTCGTTTTCTTACTGCGTTGCGCACCCAGGGCCTGTATGACAAATCTCTCATCGCCGTGATGGCGGATCACGGTGAGTCGCTTGGCGAGCATGGCGAGAACACGCACGGTGTTTTTTTGTACGACTCCACCATCCACGTGCCACTGGTCGTCAAGCTTCCCGGGCTTCATCCTTCTGGTAAGCAGGTAGACACTCGAGTGAGCCTGGTAGATATCGCTCCCACCATGCTTCGGCAGGCGGCCGTGGCGGTTCCAAGCGAAATGCAAGGACAATCGTTGCTGCCTCTGATGAAAGCATCGAGCGCGCAGAGCGCCATGACAGAAGACCGTCCATCGTACGCTGAAACGGATTATCCGCATCGGGCTTTCGGCTGGAGTTCGCTGCGCGCACTGCGTACGGGAAAGTATTTGTACGTCCGAGCGCCGCGGGTTGAGCTCTACAACCAGGCCAGCGATCCACAAGAGAAAAATAATTTGGCGGCGAGCAGCAAGGCCGTAGCCGATACGCTCGGCTCGCAACTGGAAGACTTCCGAAAAAAGACCAGCCAGACGTTGGTCGAGCTGGCAAAGCCCGATCCGGAACAAGCAGAGAAGCTTCGTGCTCTGGGCTATGTGGCTTCTGACACCAGCAATTCAAAGACCGGAAGCGCTGATTCGGGAATAGACCCGAAATCCAAAATCGAAGTGTCGAATCTATTGCACGATGCCATGCTCGATGTGGAAGACGCGCATTATCAGCAAGCCGTTCCATTGCTCGAGCGCGTCTTAGTCGAGCAGCCAGGAATGCCGATTGCCGAGATGCAGTTGGGAATCGCACACGCGCGGCTGAAGAATTATGACAAAGCTCTTCCCCATCTCGAGAAGGCGGTGAAAGTGTTGCCCGATTCCGGTATGGGACATTACGAGCTCGGGTTGGCACTGTTCGAAACGGGAGATTGGAAATCCGCAGCGCCGGAATTTGAGGCTGCGGTGGCGAAAGCTCCACGCTGGGCGGACGCGCATTTTTCCCTCGGCTCAGTTTACGCCCGCATTGATCGCGTGCCGGAGGCTATGACCGAGCTGGACACCACGTTGAAGCTGAATCCCGATCACTACCGGGCGAATCTGCTGCGGGGCCGCATATTGTCTTTGCAAAATGTTCCCGATCAAGCTTTGCCCAACTTGCAGAAAGCGGTCGAGGTGGAACCAGCCTCCGTCGAAGCGCATCTTTTTCTGGGAGAAGCTTACGCGCAGCTGGGACGGCTGGCAGATGCCAACCGCGAGCGGGGCGAGGCGGACCGGCTCAGGGCTTCCAATCCGGGGCAGCTGAAGTCAAACTGAACGTTCTCGAAACAGGGCAGCCGCGCCCACAATCACCGCCGGATAACACTCCAGCGTGTAACGCGGTTCGGGATTCTCAAGCGTCCCCAGAAAAGCAGAACGCATCAGGACAAATAGAATCAATACTCCCAAGTACGCGGGGAGGCGAAAATCTGCCGACCGGGACGCGCGGGCCATATGGACTATGCCACCCACTGCCATCCCGAGGTACGCCAGGTTGATCAGGCCGAGGCCGAGCGAGAGTGCCATCCATTTGAGATCGTCGGTAAACTCCCACCACCGCGGATCGGGGGGGAGAAGCTCGGTTCGAGGACGCAGCCACATGTCAGCGATACGCAAGAAGGGTAGCCACACGTAGTACCGAAAGCGCGAGTGCGCGATACGTTCTCTGGCAATAACTTCAAATTGTGCGTCGAGCTCGGGTTCGATCTCGGTATTTTCGTTGTACCAGTTGAGTGCTTCCAGGGTTTCCTGCTTCTGCTCAAAAGAGTCGAATGCGCGGCGAGGCAGATTGTCAGGATCGATCTTCGCACCGGGTTCCTGCCAATAGATGTCTTCTACAGAGACGTATTCGGCCATCCACGTCTTCACCCAGTGATTGAAACCAAGCGGCACGAAATCTTCTGGCCCAGTCGCGTAACGCGATGTCAAAGGCTGGAAGCGATGAAACACTCGAAAATTCCGGATGGTCCAGGGAATAAGAGGTCCGAGGGAGAAGACGGTCAAAACTATGCCGGCTGTCATCACTGTACGAATCGGCTGCTTTTTCCGTAACGCGCGAGCGAGCACAAAGAGCAAATACAAACCGATAGCCGTGAGCAGTAGTCCGCCATCAGGACGCAGGACGATGCCGGCACAGGTAACCAAGCCGCACCATGCCCACGCTCGCCAGCAGCCAGGGGGGAGGCTCGTCAAGCCAATGGCGGCAAAGTCAAGGGCTGCGGCGGTGAAGAAGACTTCGAGCGTCTCGGTCAGGGCGGCTGCCGAATAATTTGCCAGAAAAGGACAGAGGGCGGTGAGAAGGAAAGCCGCCTTAGCAGCCTTGTTGCCCAGCATGCGGCGAGCCAGATCGGCTGTTACGAAGCAAGTGCCGATGTCGATCAGCACCTGCAGCAGCAGAACCGCACGGAAGTTGTCCCGACCAAATACCGCGAAGACGATGGCGAGAAACGCGGGATATCCCGGCAGGCGCATGTAAGTGGGAACGATCTGGCCAGAATCGGTGATCGCGTAGGCGCCGTGGGTCAGCCAGTTGTTCGCGATATCGGCGTAGACGCGTGAATCATCCGTGACATGAGGGTAAGCGAAAACAAATAGCAGACGCAGCGCCAAAGCGGCCGCAGTAGCCAGCAAGAAAAAGCGGGAAGACCTGCGCACCAGTTCGCGCACAATGCGAATATATCGCGTTTGCTATGCGATTTCCGTGTCTATGAACAAAAGGTCACGGACCAGCGAGTCGCGGCGATGGTCTTTACCATGTTTGACCCTCGTCTTTTCACGGCTTACGATGGAAATGCGCAACCCGCATGGCCAAACAGGTTTTTTACGATCCACGCCGCTCCCGCTGGAAACGGGTGCTACTGTTGTCCAACATCGTTGGCGTACTCGTAACCCTGCTTATCATTTTCTTCGTATACAGCGCCATGCGAGGGGTACGGCTTCCCGAACTCCTGTTGCAGGAACAGAAGCATCCTTTTCATGCTCTAAAGGAGAAGGAAAAAGAAAAGGAAAAGGAACGGCGTCGTGTAGCGCACAAGCGCGGCCACCGAAAATCAAAGCTTGCACCTTCGCAAGTGAAACTGAATGCAGAAGAAGGGATTCGGGCCGCGTTCTACGTGGACTGGGATGCCGCTAGCTTCTCCTCATTGCGTGAGTATTCCCGCCAAATCGATTTGCTCTTTCCCGACTGGCTGCATGTCCTCACTCCCGACGGCCACCTTCAGGCCGTAGCTAACGAAACCAACAAGCTCTACGACGTGATGCAGGGATCGACTGTGCGCCCGGTTGACGACAAGGTGATGCCATTCCTCAAGTCGGAAGGCGCCGAGACGGAAGTGTTCCCCATGGTGAACAACTTCAATGGAACGGACTGGGTCAATGTCGCCGATTTCTTAAATGATCCGGAGGCGCGTGCGCTGTTCCGGCAACAGGTATCCACGTTTTTGGCGACGGACAGATACAAAGGATTGATGATTGATCTGGAGAGTTTCGCCAAAGCAGGACAGGCGGGATACCTGGCCCTGTTGCAGGAGTTGTCGTCTGACCTGCATCCGAAGGGGATGAAGTTGTACGTCAGCGTGCCATCGCGCAACGAAGATTTCGACTACCACGCTGTTTCCATGCGCGCTGATGGTGTTGTCTTGATGAATTATGACGAACACTATCCCGGAGGTAGACCGGGGCCGGTTGCCTCTCAGGATTGGTTCACGAACAACATCTCTATTGCCGCAAAGACGATTCCCCGCGAGAAGCTGATCTGTGCGATTGGCAATTACGGTTACGACTGGGTGGAACATCCGAAAAATCGCAAGTTGCCCGCGGGGCTGAAGGACGTGACGGTCTCGGTACAAGAGGGGTGGCTGGCTGCCAGGGACTCGGAAGAAGACGTCGATTACGACGGCGATGCTCTTAACCCACACATCAGCTACCTCGATGAAGACAATTTCCAGCACGATATCTGGTTCCTGGATGCTGCCACGGCGCTGAACGAGATGCGCGCGGCCCAGTCCATGGGAATAAAGACGTTTGCTCTGTGGCGCTTGGGCTCTGAAGATCGGTCCCTCTGGAAGGTCTGGGACGTTCCGGGCGAGGCCACCGCGTCGGAGAAGATCAAGGATGTGCCGCCCGGACAAGATGTGGACATGGAAGGGCAGGGAGAGATACTGCGCATCGAAACCAAGCCCGCTGATGGGCAGCGGAACATTAAGGTGGATCCGGCGACGTCTTTGATCACGGATGAGACGTTCTCTCCGTTACCCACTCCCTACAGAGTCGGCCGCTACGGTTATAGTCCGAAACAGGTGGCGATCACATTTGATGATGGTCCTGACCCGGAGTGGACACCGAAAATCCTGGACATTCTGAAAGATGAGCACGTGCCGGCCACGTTTTTCCTGATTGGCATCCAGGCCGACAAATTTGGCGACGTGACAAAACGCGTGTACCGCGAAGGGCACGAAATCGGCAATCACACGTTCACGCATCCCGATATCGCGAATATTTCGCGCGGCTTCATGAAACTGGAGCTGAATCTTACTGAGGAACTCTTCGGCAGCCGTCTCGGCGTGCGCACTATTCTCTTTCGGCCTCCTTACTCAATCGATCAGGAACCTGATACCGCTGACCAGGTGCGTCCGCTGGAGACGACCCAGGACATGGGGTACATCACGATTGGGGACAAGGTCGATCCCAATGATTGGCGTGACAACCCCCGCCGCAGCGCGGAGCAGATTACCGGGGACGTACTGGCGCATCTTCCCCCCTGCCAGATCTATGACCAGCGCTGTGGGAACGTGATCCTGTTGCATGATGGTGGCGGAAATCGCAGCGAGACGGTGCGGGCATTGCCGGCGATCATAGAGGGTATTCGCGCCAAGGGATTTGAAATCGTTCCCGTGTACCAATTGCTGCACAAGACCAAGGCCGACGTGATGCCGGCGCTGCCAACGAATGAGCTCTGGGCGGCCCGCCTCAATCTGGTTGGATTCTGGCTTTTCGATGCCGGCATAAAAGGACTCACGTGGATCTTCTTCGTCGGCGATCTGCTTATGACGGGGCGCTTGCTGTTTGTTGGCGTGTTCGCCATTTACGACCGGCTTCGGAAGCAGACGTATGGGACGGGTGCGCAAATTGCGGCATTCCAACCGAAAGTTGCGGTGCTCATTCCTGCCTACAACGAGGAGAAGGTTATTGAGCGAACCGTGCGTGCCGCCCTCGCGTCGATTTATCCCAACCTACGAATCATCCTGATCGACGACGGTTCCAAGGACGCAACGCTTGAGGTAGCCCAGCACGCCTTCGCAAGAGATGTCGCAAGTGGCCGGGTGCTAATCCTAACCAAGCCGAATGCCGGAAAGGCTGAAGCTCTCAACTTCGGATTGGAGCATCTGAGGGCTGACGAGGAGATATTCGTCGGAATCGATGCAGACACGATCATTGCTCCCGACGCAATCTCGTATCTTGTGCCCCGCTTTGTGAATCCCCGGGTGGGCGCGGTGGCCGGCAATGCCAAGGTTGGAAATCGCGTAAATCTCTGGACGCGCTGGCAGGCTCTCGAGTACATCACCAGTCAAAACTTCGAACGCCGCGCGCTTAATACGATGGGAGCCGTCAGCGTTGTTCCGGGCGCGATTGGAGCGTGGCGAACCGCCGCGGTTCTCGAATCCGGCGCTTATCACACGGACACGGTGGCCGAGGACGCCGATCTGACTATGGCTCTGCTGCAGAACGGGTATCGTGTGGAATATGAGGATCTGTCATTAGCCTTCACAGAGGCTCCCGTGAACGCGAATGGCTTGATGCGGCAACGCTTCCGCTGGTCATTCGGCATCCTGCAGGCAGTCTGGAAACACCGGAGCGCGTTCGCGCGTAAAGGCGCATTGGGCTGGGTAGCGTTGCCGAACATCGTGATATTCCAAATCCTGCTTCCGCTGGTCTCACCTTTTATCGACCTGATGTTTACGGTAGGCGCGATCTGGTACTTTTTGCAAAAGTACTTTCACCCGGAATCGGCCGACCCGGCCAGCTTTCAGCGCTTAGTGATATTCTTCGCCGCCTTCCTTGTCATCGACTTCCTCGCGTCTGCCGTAGCGTTCGCATTGGAGAGACGGCGTCCCGAACACAAAGAGGACATCTGGCTGCTTAGCCAAGTCTGGCTGCAGCGTTTCGCGTATCGTCAGCTTTTCTCCCTGGTGTTATTGAAGACGCTAAAACGTGCCCTAGAGGGCGGGCGCTTCGCTTGGGATAAGTTGGAGCGTACGGCGGCCGTCCGCTACCAGCCCAGCGAGCGTCGGGATTCGGTTAACGTTCCTTGATCTAAAAATCGCTGCCGGGCCTTAGGTGCACACCTGCTCACGAGGCACTATTTGGCAATTGTGCCTGTGGTGAGTATTCTGTCTCGTCGCATGCCCCGCGAGCTTACTACCGGTTCCCGGCAGGAAATCCTGCAGACGTCGGCCCGCCTGTTTCGCGAGCAGGGTTACGACGCCACTTCGATGAACGACATCTCGGCGGCGCTCAAGCTCAGCAAAGGAGGGCTGTACCACCATTTCCGCAGCAAAGACGAAATTCTGTTCCACATCATGAATCATGCTATGGACATTACGGAAGCGCGGGTACTCGTGCCTATCCGCGAGATCTCCGACCCGGAGGAACGTTTGCGAGCGCTGATCCGGCTGCATATTCAGCTGGTGCTGCGTGCTCGGGATCGCGAGATCACTGTAATTCTGCACGAGAATCATCCGCTCCCACCGGGTCTGCGTAAGCGCGTCAATGCGCGCAAGAAGGAGTACATCCACTATCTTGAACAGCTGATTATGGAAGTGCAGCGCGCGCGCAAGAGCAAGAACGTCAGCCACCGCGCTGCGGCCTTCGCTCTGCTGGGAATGGTTAATTGGATATACCAGTGGTACCGCCCGGAGGGCGCGCTGAATGAAGACGAGCTGGTTCGTCAATACACTGAAATCTTTTTCGCCGGGGCTTTCCAGTGAAGCACTTCAACCACATTTCGGAACTGGAAGTTGAACGCGAGCAGCGGGGCAAGCTTTACCTGGAATTCCTGCGGGTTTCAAGCATGAGTGCTGGTTTATACGTGTTGTCGCCGGGCAGCTCTGATCCACAGAAGCCGCACAAGGAAGATGAACTCTACTGTGTGGTTCGCGGCCACGGCCGTATGCGTGTAGGAAGAGAAGAGCGCGACGTCAACGCCGGATCAGTGATCTTCGTGGAGGCGAACGAGGAGCATCGGTTCCTGGATATCAAAGAAGAGCTAGTGGTC
>JBLNFC010000401.1:0-4584 GCA_050263355.1 Acidobacteriota bacterium | reverse complement strand
ATCGCGGCGTCGCTTCCCGCGGGCAGTTCGCCCTCCTGGGGAACCCTGGCCGGCGCCGTTTATTTCTCGGTTGTGCGCCCTATCGCAGTGGGTGGCATGTTGGTGGGAGCATGCTTCACCTTGTTCCGCATGCGTAAACAGTTAATGATAGGCATGAAACGTGCCATCCTCGACCTGAAGAAATCGGCAGAAGCTTACCAGGCCACCACCCGTACCGACCGCGACCTCAACATGAAGGTCGTCTTCCTTGGCGTCGGACTTGTGTTCCTGGCCATGATCGGTCTTTATTACTACTTCATTGCCGGCGCACACAACTTGAGTTCCGGAAAAGTCATCGCCGGCGCCATTGTCGCCGCTGCCGTAATGATAGTTCTGGGATTTTTCTTCGCAGCCGTTTCCGGAAATCTGTGCGGCATGATTGGCTCGTCCAATAATCCTGTTTCCGGTCTCACGCTTTGTACCCTGGTCATCGCCGCCTTGCTCATGGTCGCCTTGGGAGTTTCAGGTATTGGCGGTGTTGCAGCCGTCCTGGGCGTGGCCGCTGTGGTTTGCGTCTCGTCCGCCGTTGCCGGCGAGATGCTGCAGGATCTCAAAGTCGGACACATCCTTGGCGGCACTCCCGCCAAGATGCAGGTCGGCGACATCTTTGGCATCATCGTCGCCTCGCTTGTCCTCTTCTTCCCCTTGATGGTTTTGGACCGCGCCTATCACTTCGGCAGTGCCGCACTTCCCGCACCCCAGGCGGGTCTCATGGCCATGCTTTCCCAAGGCATCGTTGGCGGCAATATGGCATGGCCGCTGGTGATTGTCGGCATCATGATGGGCATCACCATGATCATGATCGAGGTGAAGAGCCCCATGTTGTTCTCCGTTGGCATGTACCTGCCCATTGAAACCACGTTCGCAATCTTCCTCGGCGGAGTGGTTCGCTGGTTCACCGACAGGATCCGCGATCGTCGTGGCTATAACGATGCGCAAAAAGCACGTGTCGATAACGCAGGAGTGCTCGCCGCGTCGGGCTTGATCGCCGGTGAGGCGCTATGCGGATTAGTGATCGCCGCCGTCTGGCGCGGCCAGACTCCGCAACTGCTCAAGTCGCCTTTTGCCATCAGCACCCTGATCGCGATGGCCGTACTGATCTTCATCATGATGAAGTTCCCGTTGTCGAACGCAGGCAGCCCGGACGAACCCGCGCCGCCGACAGCAATCATGTGAGCGCGCATGCAGGCGTGTGAGCCAGTCGCGAACATCGATAGCGCGCCGGCCACGCAGGCCAAACTCACGTAGCCCAAACCGACAACCCACGTAGGCCCAGACGCCCTCGTCTGGGCAGCCGAGCGAAGCTCGGCAATACCGGAGCAAGAGAAGGATTTAGACTGCGGGTGCCCGAAGCATCGCGATCTCACTCAAAACGCCCGAGAAAGTGCTATCCCCTTGTTTCGCCAACCATGTCCACCTTGGACTTCATGCGGTTATTCGCGATGATGGTCGGCTAACCGTTTCCAGTCCAGACGGCGTCACAAGTTTTCGGCGAAAGACACTTTTACGCTATTTCTTTGCGGGCACTCCGTAGCTGTTACAAGATCCCCGTCTCGCTCACGCTGCGCCGATAAGTGAAAGCCCCTGTTCGACATTGACGTAAAATGCTGGCCGATAACCTACTCACCGAAGGCATCTCTTATGGGGAAACCTCAGCGTCAGCTTCGATTGGTACAGCTCGGTTGCCTACTGCTGGTCGGAGCTTACATCAGTCTCGCGTATTGGCGCGTCCATGGCAATCCGGGAACGTCTAGTAGTGTCGGCTTTGGGCAAGGGATCATAATCCTGCTTGCGCTCTGGTCGGCTGCTTGGGGGTTCACCATGCAACGCCAACTGCAGCGTCGCAGGCGAGCAAGCACCTCCAAATCCACGCCATTTACTCGCTGGCGGGCAGGCCACATCGTTCGGCTTTGGAGCGCAACCACGGTCGGAATCTGGGCGCTTGTTTTACAGCAACTTCACGGGCCTTTGTGGATTGCGAATGTGCTCTTCGGACTTGCGATCCTGCTCTTACTGATCTGGAAGCCGGGTATTGCGCCAGCACCGGACGAAGTTACGCCCGCTCAGTGAGTGCTAACACCTGTTTACAACAACTATTCCGAATCCTGGAACTCGAGGCCTTGCGCGGTATAGTTGCACTCAAATGAATTCGAGAGCTTCACGGTTGTTGATTGCAGTTTCGACATTAGTACTAGCTGTAAGTGCAGGAAGACTGACGCCTGTGCAGGCCTGTTCCTGTGTTACCGCATGCAAGTCAGAGTCCGATTGCATTAAGGAATCATTCAAATATGCGGCCGCGGTTTTCGTTGGTACCCCCGTAGAGGTCGATGTACAACCGCGTGAATTCAAACTCGGAAACCGAACTGTCCGAAGCGTCAACTATCACATTCGATTCGCCGTCGAAGAATCCTTCAAAGGGATGGTTGCCTCTTACGTAGTGTCAGATAACGGCTCGGGCGGGGGCGACTGCTCCTACGGGAAGATGGACAAAGGCCGTGATTATCTCATCTACGCAGAATCTATTTCTGGCGCGGCTGTCGAAATTCATGCCTGTAGCCGAACACAACCCCTCGACGCGGGGGTGGGAACGACGCCTTCTGCCGACTCGGACTGGTCGGACGATATGAAGAAATCGATGTTGGCGGGTCAGAAAGCGCTTCGGAAAGAATTGGTTCTGCTGAGAAAGTTACGCAAGCGCACTTCCGCCGCGATGCGCTAAAAAACAAAAACACGACTCCGGGTGCCCCAATCCTTGCACGTTTTCTGCGCAAGGGTGGGGATTCCACGGACCTGTCCTGGACACGCGTCTCTCACCCTTACGCATCTTAGCTTTCGGTCGGAGCAAATCGCGATGGTGGGGTTTTGAGCCCTATCGCGGTGATTGCATCGGTTGACTTGATTTCTAGCGATTAAAGGTAGGGAACCCCGTGCTAGTCTGACAGCGTGAATCGTCCCAAGGGCATCGTGCTCACAACGATCCTCATGGCGGTTTGTAACTCCATGGGGTTGTTCGTCATCGACTACACGGCACCCCATGCACGCGGCACCTTCATTATCTTCACTGTCCTGATTTTGGCTGGCTACCTGGTTCTGTGGGGATATTGGAGAGGCAGGAATTGGGCGAGAATTCTTGTACTAATCACTTCAGTTGTTACGATCTTAAACATGCTTGGCTGGAACTCACGCTCCGCCACTATTCTGAAAACGCCCAGCCGTGTGATGATATCTTCCGAGTTTGTTCTTGGCGTTTTCCTATTGGTTTGGCTAAATACACCAAGCGTCCGTGCATTCTTTAAGGAACGCACGGCTGCGTAATTGGCGTAACATCCCGGGACGAGTCATCTTTCGCCCAGCCTTTTCGGTTGGAAATTGCGGACTTGGCAAGCTGGAAGGATTAAGACCTCGGGTGCCCCATCCTTGCCCGTTTTCTGGGCAATGGTGGGATTCCACGACGCAGCTCCGTCTGTACTTGGCCGAATATCCCCGTTACACACACCCACCGGTTACTCGCCTGAGCTTCGACAGTTGGACGGAATCAACGTGTTGCGCGGAACTTCTGCGCGCGAGAGGCGAAGAAATCCTTCTCACCGCGGAACCACGGGTTTTGGTATTTCATACTTTTCATGAGCTGGCGACGGGTGCCGTACCTTGGAACGTCGCCCTTCCTGCTGAATCCGTCGATGCGCCTCGTCCCAGTCAGGCTCTTTATCCTCCGCTTGCAACCAGTGGACGACGGCCGCTTCATCACACCAGTCCAGCAAACGTGGCATCACTTGCCGATGCGGGCCGGAAAGCATGAAGGCCTTCATAGACTCTTCCGTTTTCCACACGGTTCGAGTCCAAAATGCCAGGTGAGCGTCGCGCAGTAAGGAGACGCCGCGATTACCCTCCGCACGCCGAGCTTGGCGCGAAGAGCGTATGGCGAAAATCATGAACGGCAGAAGATAGCGCCATGAGCGGACACGTAGCCGGGTTATCGATACCAGGGCCAACAATTTATTTTAAACTCTCCGATTGTTCCGATGTCGAGCAAGTGCTTCGTGCTACTTTGTTCTGTTCGTAATTCGTTGTTTATCCAACTATGTCCGTTGCAGAGAACATTGCTGGAGTGCGCGAGCGCATTGATCAAGCAGCCCGCCGCGCCGGACGCAATCCCGACGAAATCACGCTCATGGCGGTGAGCAAGACCTTCCCATCGCAACGAATCCGCGAAGCCTACGAAGCCGGATTGCGCGTCTTCGGCGAGAATCGTGTCCAGGAGTTCACCGGCAAGAGCGATGCCTTGCGTGATCTCTTCCACGCCGAGTGGCACTTGATCGGTCATCTTCAATCCAATAAAGCCAATAAAGCAGCCGAGCTTTTTTCCGCAGTCGATTCCATCGATTCCGTGAAGCTCGCCGAAAAACTGAATGCCGCGGCAGAGAGACTGGGGAAAACTCTGAGCGTTTTGATCGAAGTGAACGTGGGAGGTGAAGAGGCAAAGAGTGGCATCGATCCCCAATCTCATGAACTCGATGCCATTCTGGAATCCGCACCTCAGTTCCA
>JBLNFC010000400.1:0-5032 GCA_050263355.1 Acidobacteriota bacterium | reverse complement strand
CAACAACTCGGATGAGCTGCGCCGTAATGCGCACGCGCGACGCGGCCTCACGCACACTCCCCTCCAGCACGTAATCGACACTCAGCTCTTTACCGATCTGGTCAATCCCTTTGCCGCTGTTCTTGTATTTCACTGCCGATGTGCGCGCGATGACTCCCAAGATGTTCGGATCCATCGCACCGAGCTGCGAGATCATCTCCTCCGTCATGCCGTCGGCAAAAAACTCCTGGTTCGGGTCACCGGTCAGATTTTGGAACGGTAGTACCACGATGCGGATATTAGTCGATGGACTGCTCTTTGGCGCAAGGCGATAACCGAGCACAATTGCAATTAGCAGTGCTGCAGCTCCAACCACCACCCAGTGCCGCCTGCGCCACCTATCGGGCCGCGACGCGCTAACCATGGTGCCGCTCGCCGCAATCGAGTCGTCCGAGTGGTCGGAAAGCTGCTCCGATTTTGCCTTTTGTGCCCCCAACTCCGGCTTTGCGATGAACCGGTATCCACGTCTCGGCAGCGTGGCTATGATCCGTGGACGGTCCGCGTCGTCATTCAATACCGCACGTATCTGCTTAATGGCCTGATTGATGGCCAGATCGAAATCTACGAACGTGTCACCCGGCCAGAGATGCTCGCGAAGCTCATTGCGGGTGACCAACTCGCCCGGACGGCTCGCCAGGAACAGCAAGACTTTAAATGGTTGCGGCTGCAGCTTCAGGGGATTCCCGTCTTTGCGAAGCTCTTCCGCGCCTTGGTCAAGTTCATAATTCTCGAACCGGATAGTGGTCGGAGTTTTGGAAGCGGGCGACATCGAGAAACAACCTCGAAGAGGTCATCATTCTATCTCAAAAAGCCTTTCCTCTCCGCAACTTACGTCATCACACCCTCATCACTGGTAAATCACCTGTTGAACATTGCCAGATGCACCGCCATGCAGCAGTTTCCCCACTCAGGAGGAAACCATGTATCGCCTACTCTATCTTCTCGCCCGGCCCGCCCTGACCATCGCGCTCTTAGCCACCCTCAGCTTTACGATCCTGCTGCCGGTTCGGGCTCAGTGTCCGGCGACTCCGAACATCTTTCAAACCACGTTAATGGAACAGAATCAGCCTGGAACCGAGATCAGCACCGAGCAGCTTCAGCAGATACTCGTCTTGGGCAGCATGCCTGTCCTCGACGTGCGTTTTCCCCCTGAATACGCCATTTCCCACATCCCTGGAGCCGTCAACATCCCTCCCGACAACAACATTTCCGCAACTCGGGAAGTCAACCAGATCATGGCTCTTTATTCGGATCCTCACACTCAGTTCGTCCTGACCTGTAACGGGCCGTTCTGCGGCAAAAGCAAACGAGTTGCGGCCGGGCTGGTGGCTGCCGGATACGATAAGTTCTTTCGCTATCAATTGGGCCTTCCGGTGTGGCGAGCGCTGGGTAACACCGTACAAACGGATCTTAGTGGTTTCGCTTACATCTATAATCGCGACCAGACTGCTGTTTTCGTCGATGCTCGCAGTCCGGAGGCGTTTCGCGACAATACAGTCGCCTGTGCCGTGAATGTTCAACCCGGAGAGTCAACCGCTGCAAACGATGATGGCCGCCTGCCGCTCTGGGATAAAGGCGCGCGCGTAGTGGTCTTCGCAGACGACCCTCAGCTTGCCAAGACCGTCGCGTCAGAAATTGCGCTCAAAGCCTACTGGAGCAGCAGCTACTTCGGTGGAACGTTCAAGGACCTGGAAAATAGCCGGCTCTTGCACATACATGGCAAGCGCCAGTGCGCCAACGCAGGCAAGTGATAATCAGGTGCACAGAGACGAGGAGGCGCATTATGCTGAACTGATTCCTAATTTGGATCGCATAGCGCCTCCGACCGCCGCCGCGTTCGGCACGATGATGCTTGGCACAATTCCCAAGTACCTTCCCAGAGCTCAAGCGGCATTTCAAAAAGATGCTGGCTTCACACGTGTTGAGCTCGCGACGTCGGAAATTGCTCTCGATCGTCTCGTTCGTCGCGTATAGCTGAATTGCAAGGAAGAACTGACAGTGAAGTTCCCAAAAAACGAGTTCAATAATTCGCACGCTGGCGTGCCGGATCGAGATCAAGACCAAGAGACAACTCGCAACTCTTGTAGCCCAGTCAGCTACTGTCAACCCTGACTCAGGGAAGATTCAAGTCAAGAGCGTAAATCTCATCCGTACTCAAATCACGCGAAAAAAGCGGCGAACCGTCCGGCGCAATGCCGGACCAAGATCCCGCTACCGGGTCACTGTATCGGCGCAGGTTGTTCAGATCATTCACCAACTCCGATCGGGTGCTACCAACCCGGATCCGGCGAAAGGTTGGACGCTCTGTCAACGGGCGGTCGTAATAAAGGTACTTCGAATCAGGCGACCAGTTGATGAACCCTATCATCGCGCCACCTGCCTCGACCTGCGTTCGTAGTCAAGACAACCAAGGGTCAGAAGCTGCCGCGAATTTTGCCCTTCGGAGCGAATCACGGGCAACTCTTCCATAACGCAGTAAGGGAAGAGTAGCCGAGAATCCAGCCTGGAATGCAGTAGCTAAAACGTATTCCGTTCCCAGACCCGGTCAGTTGATTACCACAACGTCGTACACGTCCAGTTCGGGCAAAACGAACTCGACCTTGGCTCCGCGCACTGACAAGACTTCAATCGCCTTTGCGCCGCCATCGGGCGAGAGAACTTTAATCCGCTTGTTGTCGATCTGTTTGAGAACTCCATCCAGGTTCACGCTTACCCGAACATTCTTGAGAGGGGTGTTGTAATTGACGAAATGCACTATGATCCGGTCACTGCCCGTTTTCCTAACTACGTTAGCGGCTACATAGTTGGTTCCGGGAATCGTGATCACCTGCTCCCCGGATAACTGCCCGATCTTGGCCAGCAATTCCCGGCGACCGTTCTCATTCTCCGCTTCCTCGAGCATCGAAGCTGGAGATTGCACATCAGCAAGTTCCCGCAGTTCGCGGCTGCTTCCGATGGTGTAGATCTTCCCCCCATTCTTCCTGTATGTACGGATAGCCTCAACCTGGTCAGCATCCATCCACGGGATGTTGGGGATGACGATCACTTTGTACCGAGCAAGCAACTCGGGCGTTAAGCGGTGCAGAAGGACAACCTCGTACATCACATTGCTCTCCGCCAGCGCATTGTAGAGATTGGTGCGTTTCAGCGCGACCTCGAAACTTGGAATGTGCGGTGGCGAAACTATGCCAACCTTGCGGACGCAAGTGACATCCGTGTAGAGGTTCTGCTGATCGGACAGAAAAGTGAAATAGCGTCTTATGTCTCCCCACGTCTGCACGGCGATGGGGTTGTCCTGCATGATCCAGCCGTGCAGCAATTTCTCGCCGGCCTCGGCGATGGCGAAGTGAGACTGAAAGGCTGAGGCCTCGGCGATCGGCTTTCTCCATCCAACCTTCATCCCATCGCGCACCTCTTGTGCCCCCGGATTCGGCACGCCGGGGTCGGCGCCCTCATACTTGCTCTCGTAGGACTTGACCCCGTAACCGGAGGCGTAATAGAACCTGGCCTGCGCAATGTTGTGTACCCATTTTCCGTCCCACACGCCGGCTTCGCGGGTGCCCTCGGTCTTGACCAGGTCCGCAACTTCATCGACCAGGATGTTGCCTTTGCAGTTGCCGAAGATCGAGATGTTCTTGTTCTTGCTGGCGGCGAGTTGACGGACTTCGTCCAGGAAGTGGATGACCTCGCCTGTCCCGCCAATGGACCAGTCGTAGTACAACTCATCAACGCCGGCATCGATCGCGATCGCGGCCTGCTTCAGTAGCACGTCGCGGCGGTAGTCCTCATTCTGCAGATCGGCAGCGAAAGTGTTGTTCGGCGCGCGCCAGACGAGATTCCCGAATTCGTCCCGGCTGATCCAGCTTTTCTTTTCTGGGTGCATCAATACGTCGCGAATTCCAAGGCCACCCACCGAGTTGAAAGCGGTTACACGAATATTGTTCGCGTGGCAACGCTCAATGAAAGCTTTAACCTGCCGATACTCTTCGCTCGATGTATCCATAGGTACGTGCGTCGCGACGAGATTGACATGGGCATCCCCAAACATCGCGAACATGCGATCAAGATGATTCCAGTCGATTCCTGCCCGATAGAAATTCACCTTGCCGCGCCGTGCCCACACAGGGATGTCTTCGAGCGAGCGCTTCTTTTCGCTTCTGTAGTTGAAAACGAAGTCGAAATCGCGGATGGTGGCGCTTCGTCCCCTGCCCAGTAAATGATAGGTCTGGCCGATTAGCGTGGGTGCAGTCTGCGGGACAGATTGAACCGCGACATCGATTACCTCGTAGCCAGCGGCACCGGGGCTTTTGAAGAATTCGATCTCATTCAGTCCCGCCCGGAGGTGGGTGGGAGTCAAGGGGATGACGACTTTTCCTATGATGTCGTCGCCACTTGAATAGGAATACCAGCCTTCCTTGCCGGGCTGGTTCTTTTCCGTGCTCCGGGACGGCGCGCCCGCCTCTCCCATCAACCCAGGGAGATCGTACGCGTGGCCGTTCACCGTCACGTGACCTTGCCCCGGTGCGACGCCACTGACGAGAACCACCAGGCCGGGCGAAGTCAACTGTTCTGGCGCGTCAACTATGATGACGTAGCCCTTGACCCTGTCCGTGCGGCCGGACAGTTCGTAGTCGTACGAGGGCGCCACGACATATGCCTTGTGGGAGTCGTTGACGGGCTTGGAAGCGTCTTGAGCGTGGCAAAGAACTGTACCTGCCACGAGCGCCAACACCACAGCTCCCATGAGCATGCAAATGATTCTTTTTGTCATCACATCATCCTCCACGGCATCCTTTCACCGTGGAGGGATGCCGATGCCAAGTATTCCGGCAGGAACGGCTGCTCGGAGCAGCCAGGCACACAAAGTCTTGCTTCAGAGGATCCCAATTGTCTGTGATTTCTATCACGGCTGGTCCGGCTGAGCACCTGTCGCTCAGTGTCACGCAGGAAGCGACTCATCTGGCAGTACCACGCAATGAACTGCCGATGGCAT
>JBLNFC010000399.1:0-6993 GCA_050263355.1 Acidobacteriota bacterium | reverse complement strand
TTTCTAAGGCGATCTTGCCCTGATCGAACGCAACTTGTGCAGCGACGTTGCTGGCGTCCAATCCGCGAAATACGACCCGTTTCGCCGAAATTCTTCCGCTTGCCTTCAGCGACTTCAGCAGCGAAGCGCTCTGCGGCTTGCCAGCCGAGAGCACACGATACCAGGAACTCTTCCGCGGCGGCGGATGCAGCCAGGAGTTAAGCCGGTCCACGAAGATGGCATCGGCTTGTAGATCAAGCTCCGCAGGACAAGGCCGCGCAGAACATGATCGCGCGATACTTACGCTGCCGCTCCAGCGTGTCCCTCCCGCTACGGCATTGACGTTCTGCACGTGGACAGAATCGTTCGACAACAGCAGGTTGGCCGATTTCATTTCGACTGGACCCAACCCACTCATCTCCGCGTGAAGCGCGCGCAGCTGCGAACTGCCGGTGATCTCGGGTGCGTTGAAGTTCGCCCAATTGCCCGCGACTTTGAAATGCAGGTTCGCAGTTCCATCGGCGGTTATTTCCGGAGACGATAAGCCCAAAGTGCGTCCCGCTGCGAGTGCTCGCGACAGCTGCGCCTCTCCCTGAATTACCAGGTTGTACGCCGAACCTGTTATTGAACCACTGACGGTTGGTCTGGATGATCCTCCTACATCGACGGCAAAGGGTCCAAAGTTCAGTTGAGATGCCTGTACATTGTTGTTCACCTTGCCAGGTCGTGAGGAGTTGCGCGCCTGTCCCGATGACACTTCGAATGGAATCTCGTCTGCGCTTAGCACCGCTTTGGTCGTGGCAGACGCAAGTCGCATATCTTCGATCGCCCCGTCACCGGACCACACCCCTCGCGTGCCGCTGCTCGCGCGTAACCCCACGGTGGCGTTCAGGAAACCTTTGCCGGCCAAGTCGTCAGGCAAGTCTTTTTTCGAGTGTTGAAGCAGAGCAACTACGGGCTGTAGGGGGATGTCCTGCGCCAGCAATTCGAGATCATAACTGCGCGGCCCGGTGGGAGATTGGATCGTCCCAGCCAGGATCAACGTACCTTCTTTCAAAGGACTTTGGCACACAAGATTGGAGACCGAATGCTCAATCGAGCTGTAATGAGCCGAGCAAGCCGCGGCGAGGCGCAGGCTGTCAGTTGAGACAATATCGAATCGGCGAAAGTCATCCAGGGTGACACGTGCGCTAACTGCTAGATCTGCCGGCCTTCCCGACAGGGTGCTAGAGAGAGTGACCGCACCCCTCCACCCCTTGTCCTTGCCCGAGATCAATTTCGTAAATTGACCCAGTTGCGCACGCTCCCAATTGAGTTCGAATCTCACCGGCGTCTCGCGCAAGCTGCCCGATCGTTGCCAGGTTCCTTCGACGTGCAATACCCCTGTATCGGACAGGTTGAAGTCCGTTCGCACAGGCTTTGCCGCTAAGCGCATCCCCCATTCATTCTCGGATTGAAGCCACAAAGCGAAATCAGCATCAGTCAGCGCATAAGATTTTTTCTCTGCTCCGATTTTGAAATTGATGCGCCCATTGTCCGCCTCGATATACGGGAACACGGGGCGCTGCTCGGGCTTGACATGACTGGTAGGCGCCGCTTGCGTGTGAGCCGCTCGATCCAGCAGGGCCTCGATGTTCCAGTGGCCGTCCTCCCCGCGAACCAGGTTGAAGCTTGGCTCTTTAAGATTGAGACGACCAACTTCGAGTCGTCCGCGAAAGAGACTCCGTAGCCGGAGCCTGGCAGTCACTTCCTCGGCCCGCAACATCGGCTCCGCGCCAAACCGAGGATCGTCATAAACAACGAAGTTCTCGAGGTCGAAACCAGGCTGTGGAAGAATTCGGAGCTTCACCCACTGTACTTCCACGCGCCGCCCCAGGCCCATCCCGATTGAATTCACGATGCGCTTGCGGAGGCCATTCGCTCCCGGGCGAACGATGAATAGCACCAGCAGGACTGCCACCAGCACCAACATGAGCCGTCGCTTGGAACTTAAAAATTTCACCTTACAGGCCTGAACGTGCGGCGCCAGCGCGTTTCATCGAAGAAATGGATCACTACCTTGGCCAGGAACCCAATGCGCTCGCTGACCGCGGTCTTCTTGTATTGATCAGGTGGGGTTTCAAATGACCAGTAAATGAACAGCGGGCGGCCAATGACGTTTTCCTTTGGAATGAAGCCCCAAAAGCGGCTGTCATAGCTGACATCCCGGTTGTCTCCCATGGCGAAATAGCTGTCCGGAGGTACGGCGATGTCTTCCCCCTGAATGTACTGCCGCATGGCAACCTGCCACTCCGGCGTTGGCGAAGCATTAGCAAAGTCGGCGGAAGCTGCCGGAAAATTGTCCCGGTACGGATTGAAGTCGCCTAACTTGTGCATCACGTATGGCTCGTTCAATTTGTCGCCGTTGCGGTATACCTGGCCATCGCGGAGGTGAATCCGGTCTCCCGGTACGCCAATGATGCGCTTGACTACGTATAGTCCCGGCTCTGCCGGCGACAGAAATACGACAATGTCCCCCCGCCGGATATTGCGGTAAGGCACGATCGGACCAATCCATTTACTCTGCGGAGAAAACTGAATTCGATTAACAAACACGTGGTCGCCGATGAGCAGCGTGTCTTCCATCGAACTCGATGGAATCTCAAAGGCCTGCACGATGAATGTGATGATGAAGAGGCCTGTGACCAGTACCGAGGCCAGCGACGCCAGAAACTCGACCGTGGTTTCCCGGTGTTTTTCTGGCTGGTCTTCTTTCTTTGACGCTTCTTCTATTTCCACTTGGCTAATGTTTTTCATTTAATGTACCAGCCGAAAGGTACGATCCCAGCGTGTCATCTGAAACAGATGAGTGAGTGCGTAACCAAAACGAAAAAGCTTGTCGCTGGCAGATGTCGGACCCGCCATTTCATCCGTGCTACGAATAGACCAGTAGATTAACAATGGAGTCCCGATAATATTCTCCCGGGGAACAAATCCCCAATAGCGGCTATCCAGGCTCATATCTCGATTATCGCCCATGACGAAGTACTGGTCCTTGGGAACAATTAACTCTCCCTGCTGCACCACTTGCTTCTGCTGTTTGAACCAAAGCGGCTCCTCGCCCGGTGCGATGTAGTCCACCTGCGGAAAATCGTCTCGATAGACATCATGATTCGACAAGGCGTACCGCGCATACGGTTCTTTCATGGGCAGGCCATTTACCCAAACCTGCCGGTTAATGAGCTTGACATGATCCCCGGGCACTCCGATCACGCGCTTCACGAAATGCTGCGTGGGATTTACCGGATAGTGAAAAACAATAATGTCCCCTCGCCTCACCCGCTCATAAGGCACCACCCAGCTGCCGGACTTCCCTCCATACCGCAACTTGTTGACCAGCAGATAGTCGCCGATCAGGAGCGTGTTCTCCATGGATTCAGAGGGAATCTGAAACGCCTGCACCACAAAACTGATTACGAATACCGCGATGATCACCGTCGCAAGCAGCGACTGGATCGACGGCAATAGGCCATGATCCTTTCCAGCAACTACTCCCGATAGCGACGTGTGAATCTGTGGCGCACTGTTCTCAACGACGGCAATGGGTTCAGTGTTCGACAAGCGGATTTTCTTTGGATGCCAGTTTGTCTTCCCCGGTCCCTTCTAACGTAGCCAAACGTTCGAGGACCTGCCGGGCAGCGTCCTGTTCAGCTCTTTTCTTCGTAGACCCTGAAGCTCGGCCGATGACCTCCGGCTTGCTGTGTGTTCCCAGGGGACGAAGGCGGACCTCCACCGTGAACAGCTTGTTGTGCTCAGGGCCCTCTTCCTTCACCAGGGTGTAGGACGGCTGCGGCCGTCCCTGTGCCTGCAACGCTTCCTGCAACGCCGACTTGAAATCGGTTATGGGCAGCACCGCATTGCCCTGCAGGTTCATGCGCAACAGTTCGGGCGTTACGATCAACCGAAGTATCAACTGGCGAGTTACTTCAAAACCGGCATCCAGATACATCGCGGCCAGAATAGCCTCCAGGGCGTCCACGAGTAGGGCAGTCTTATTGCGTCCGCCACTCTTTTCTTCGCCGCGGCCCAGGCGCAAATAAACCCCCAAATTCAGTTCCTGGGCTACGTGGATCAGGTGTCTTTCGCTGACCAGATGGGCGCGCACCTTCGACAATTCTCCTTCCCGGAAGCCCGGAAAGCGCTGGAACAATTCCTGTGTTGTCACCATGCCAAGCACGGCATCACCCAGAAATTCCAGCTGTTCGTTGTCCCCCACCCGGCGTGGCGCCTGGGGTTGAGCAGACTCCATCTCGCGCGCCTGCGAACTATGAGTGAGAGCCTGTTCCAGAAGATCCCGACGCTTGAACTGGTAGCCCAGCTTCTCCTCAAGCGCGGAAATCTCTGCTGCTTTCATCAATTATCGTTCCAGCGTCAGAATTGCTACTGTTTCGGTGGTGTATTCGCGGCCGGCGCAGTGGCAGGCGGTGTCGTGCCCGCTCCCGCGGCGGCTCCCGTCGGAGCTCCCGCCGGCTTGCCGCCGGTCAACTGCACGAGTCGATCGCGCTCCCGGCGGGCAAGCGAGCCCGCGCCGCCGCCTTCCTGCGTCATTTCCACCGCTTTGTTGGCATACGTCAGCGCTTCCGGATACTTATTCTGACGATCCAGCGCCAGCGACAGCCGCAACACGGTGACGGGGTCAGGCTGTTGCGGGAATGCGTCGATCGACTTGCGGAAGTTGGTCTCCGCTCCTGTGAAGTTGTTCTTGTTGAACTCCAGTGCTCCCAGAACCGAGTACGCGGATGAGCGCAACAGGTTCTTGTACTGATCGACCTTGTCCGGCGGAGTTCCTGCTGGGAATGCCACGTCCGTATCAATCGTCTGTAGTGCCTTTTGTGCAGCCTTCGTGGCCTCGTCAAGGCGCTGATCTTTATCGAGGTCCGTATCGCGGGTGCGCTCCGTCAGCACTTCTGCAACGTCCACCAACGCCTCTGGATCGTTCGGATCGAGAGCAAGGCACTTGCGTCCCATATCCAGCATCTTGTCGGCATTGTTCGCGTTTTGGTAGCCGCGCATGGCTGTCTTGTACAGCAGAATGCGCAACTCGCTGTCGGGGAATTTCGCCGCAAAGTCATCGGCCGCCTTTTCGAGCGCGGCAGGGTCGGTAGTCGCACTGGCCGTTTTGAATGCGTCGAATTCGGGCTGCGTCTTGGCCTGCGGGGGGCGCTTGCCTTCCGGGACCGCCGGGGCTGCTTGTGCAGCGCGTCCTTGTTGGGCCGAGCCTGGCGCCGCTCCGGGCTGTCCACCTTGCTGCCCGGCCCCTGCCGCCGCTCCCGCCTGCCCACCCTGCTGGCTGGCTGGCGGATTTTGTGATTGGTTACCGTATCCCGCCTGTGCAAAAGCGAACGATGCTACAGCCAGGATTGCGCATACGACGGCTACTCGCTTCATGCTTTCTCCTTCGATCGCGACCTCCGGTCGTGATCGTCTCCTCATTCGAATTCTACTGTTGGGGCTGTGCCGGAACGGGGGGCTCATAGGGTTGCTGCAGTCCCTTTTGCGCCGCCGCTTGGGCCTCCGGAAGCGAACTGCTTGCGCCCAGCGCTGCACGGTACTCCCCGACCGCCGCTTCGCGATCTTCCTGCAAATCGAAAATGCGCCCGAGATAAATATGCGACCACGCCACTACCTTCGGTTCCTTGGCAACGCCCAGAGCCCGCTGAAAGTAATCTCGAGCTCCCTGAATATCGCGGTTCATGGTCGCGACTTGCGCCAGGATAAACAACGCTCTTCCCGGATCCTCGCTCTTCTCGTCCAGAGCCTGTTGCGCCAACTTCTGCGCCGTCGCCGGATCGCCTGCCGACAGCCTCTTCTCGGCCGCGATCAGCAGTTGTTCCGAAGCGCGTCGCGGAATGTAAACAACTTCCGGAGCGGCGCCGCTGGCGAACTCCACCTGTCCTGCTCGTTTAGTTTCGCCGCGAACATCAATCGCATTCAGCATGTCGCCATACGCATCGCGGAACCCGATCGGGCCCTGCTCGAATTTGGCGAGGGAATTATAGAAGTAGCGGGTGAGAATGAAACCTTGTCCCACGGAAGCATCGACGGCTTCATCGCGCTGCGCCTCGGTGCTTTTCCCGCCTAGCTTGTTCCGTGCCTCCACAGCCCGGATCAGGCACTCCGTCACCAGCAGCGAGATGTCGTTTTTGAAGCTCTCCTCCATCGGCGCTGTCCGGACAGCGTCCAGCAGCGGCGACAACCGTTTCATCGCCTCGGGCCGCTTCATCGCCAGCGGATCCAACACGTAGTGAAGATACGTATGTCGGATCTGCTCCATCTTCAGAGACGAACCTACAGGCGAAATCACCACATAATAGTCGGCGCCGTAGATTCTGGCATTGATCTGGGCAGGCGCTCCCATCGGCTCCAGGTACACCGTGAACTGCCGGCCCACGAAACCTGCCGTCGGAAGCTTCAGGTAGATGTCGGTATTGAACACCATCTTCGAGAGGGCTTCGTGGTACTTATCCACAAGCCCTTCGTATTGCGCACGGTGACGCAGCCACAAATCGTGCAGACCCGCCGACTGGTAAAACTTCAGCAACAGCGGGCCAAATCCCACCAGGCGAGCTGCATCGGGCGGCACTTCACCCTCTTTTCCCTTGAAAGCGAAGTTCGGAGGACCATCCAACGAAAGCGCCAGCGACACATACTGCGCCAGTTCGCGCGAAGGGTCCTGCTGCTGATGCTCGCGATAGAACTGACACATCTCGTCCTTGGCCGCAGCTGTATCCTGGGAGGCTGAGATGATCCTTGCTACTTCGGAGCGTATCTGGCTGCGCAGCGGATCGGAGTTGTCTAACTCCTGGTCGTAGCCGCAGGTGTTGACCGCCGTGAGAACTGAGAACAGAGTCTCGCTGTTATCGAGCGCAATTTTTGGCGTGTCGGCCGCCAGGCACACACTACCGACGAGACAAACCAATGCCCCATAAACTGATGTGCGAAACCAAGAACCCAGGGGAAACCTCCTGCAAGGCC
>JBLNFC010000398.1:0-2817 GCA_050263355.1 Acidobacteriota bacterium | reverse complement strand
CCTCGGCGCCCCCAGGGAGTGGCCGGAGAGTATGTAGTGGTAACTCTGCTGGCGACCAGCCTGAAAGTTTCCCAGCGACGTGTTGTTCTGAAACGCCTGGAAATCGCCCTTCCATCCGATTGCCGGCTGATTCGGAAACGCACACAGTGCGGTCTTAGTATCCGTGCAGTAGACGAGGCTTTCTGAAACCGCATTTCCACCGGCGCCGTTCGGGATGATGTATGGGAAGCCCTGATAAGCCGAGCCTACATCGAAGTGCACGTTGATACCTTTGTTCGCGAACAGGTCACCAACGTTCTGCAGCGCTTGCTGCTTCGGCAGGTGCGAATGCCTGTAAGCGCCAGCAAGACCATCCAGGTTGCTGAGGTAGTCGAGTTCAACGAAGATGTCCGGGCTGTTCGGGGCGAGCGCCGGATTCGCATTGGGCAGCACGACTGACTGTCCACTGACCGCATCCGTATACCCCTGGTTCTTTTCCCAAATGTCGAGCAAGCCGTCGCCGTCACTATCCTGAACGGTCGTACTCAGGATGATGGCTCCCCAACTAACGCAACCGGAGTTGCTCTGGGCCGGGATGATCGATGTGATCTCCTGCGAATCTGACTGCGATACATACCCTTTCCCAGCGCTGCCGATGTTCCAGGTCGGGTTATCCCAATTACCGTACTTCCCCGGGAAAGGAGGCGCTGAGCCATAAATTGATAGGAGGGGCTGCTTGGTACTGTTGAGACTGTTGAGATAGACCGACTCAGCTTTGTTGACCTGACCATTGGCTACAATGTGCGTCAATTTAGCCGACAAAGGAAGACTCTTAACATCCGTCCCTGCCTGGTAAAAGCCTTGGATCGTCTGGGTTACGCTTTGCCCAGCATTGCTGGGAGCGATAATCCCATCGTAAAGGACGATTCCGTTCAACGGAGCCGCAGGCGCAAGCTGGCGATAAATGACCACAAGACTAGCACCCAATGCGAATGGCGCGGTATTACCATTGCTGCCGCTATCGGCCAAGCGGAGTGGAATATTGCCGTTGGCGGTCAGAGCTCCATAGGTGGCAGAGCTCGAGTTTTTGTCCACGGGAAGATAGGGACGGACGTCAGCACGGTAAAAGCGCATGGTCTTGGAGCCATTGCTGGAACCAGAACAGCCGCCTGAGCTCCATGAGGTGGGAGCATTAGGATTTCCCAGAATAGTTCCCTGAATCTTGTACCCGTTGAAGAGGGCGGTCTGCCCGGCCAGTGTGTTCTGGCTCCCTTCCACCGTCGCCCAGTACAGGTATGCCGCAACAATATCGGCACCTTTCGGAACGCTTGCGGGAACTTCGCTCTGCAAATATGGCGCCTGCACATTGTCTGGAATGCTGATCACACCTGGCGCATAGCCGCTTCCATCCGAAGCTCCCTCGACCCAGCCGGCAACCACGTAGTCGCCTGTAACAAAGAAGTTCTTAAATATTTTGAAATTCGGGTTTTGTGCCGTGCCCACCTGCACGAAACCAAAGATCAGTACCAATGCTAAGGGAAACGCTTGACGGAGCGCCAAAAACGTTGATTTCAGCTTTATAAACGAAGCAGTCATGATCAGCGTCAACTCACTTTCTTAAGTGTTACGAGCTAGTCTGAATACGGGGAGACTGCATTGGGCCACACTAATGCGATCGATTGCGCGCAGTGGTTCCGCGCCGGTTGCGAAAGTCAATTTTTCTGACTACAAGTTCCCCCGGGAGATATCCGGGAGTTTAAGTAGCTCTTCTGCTTGCGGAGCGAAGGGGAGTGTACGCAAGCGAAGTGCTTAGATGTTCTACCCAGCAGCAACGTTCGTCAAACAAAAAGTCAATGTTAATCGCAATTTTTGTGTAATCGTTGCATCTGTAGCGAACGCAATATGCAGGAGATTGCATCTTTGCTGAAGCCAGCAGCCCAGGTTCGGAGTGCCACCGTTCGCATAGTTCCTATATTCACGATCGAGATGACCGCGGGAACGGGGGCAGATTGCGACCGTTGCAAAAAACGACATGCGCATTCCTGCATTCGGAAGCTGGTCCCAGACTCGCCAGAACTCCCGCATTCCATAGGCGTTCCCAAGAAACCCGAATGTGATGCTCCATGCGGCAATGTTAGGTCCAATAATGATTCCATGCCGGTTAAAGTGTTCAATGACTTGTCTGGCTGGTCGATTCTCTCTCGCGTAAGGAAGAAAGCGGGCGTTCATGGTTTTTTGCGGCGGAAATCAGTCTTCGATGGCCTACCAGTAGATCGGAATATCCGATTTCTGTGGAGCCCCCGCTCCAGCAACCGCCATCTCGATGAATGCCAGCTCTTCGTCCATTCCGAACTGACCTACGGAGAAGAAAGAAGAGAACCTGGTTACGGTGTGCAGTAACTGCCACTCGTGATTTCATGCCATCCGCCGCAAGTGAGCCCTTTGTCGCCACTCTTTAGATCACAATCTGATGGCATGAAGGCGATATGCCTTCGCTTTCGAGTGGCTCTCGTTGCTTGTCGCTTAGCTTGGGGGCGGTTTCTAGGTGAGATAACAAACCGGATGCTTGAGCGCTTGTCCTAACGCTCGCCGTAAGGAGATTACCCTTCCCTGCCCTTTGGCGAAGCACTCTGCAGCCGGGCGTCGGCAGGGCAGGAATGGGACCCTAAGCATCGGCCGCACTTTCACTTTCCGCTTCCCCTGAACCTCCTGCAATGACGTCAATCATTGCCATTGCTTGTCGTGCGATTCTCTTTTTCGGAGCTCGCTCGCCATTGTGCCAATTTTCCACCTGCTTCTTCTCACCTCGGCGACTTGCACGATATCAGAAGCTATGAA
>JBLNFC010000397.1:0-2554 GCA_050263355.1 Acidobacteriota bacterium | reverse complement strand
CGCCCGGACGAATCCAACCTCCTGCCGTCCGGGCGTTTCCTTGATACGCAGTCTTAAGCAGACTTCCTCTCGAGCAGAGGAAAATTGATTAGCTTGCCCTTCTCTTCGGGAGGTATCCACTTGCTTCTTTTCTTGTAGCGCTCCGGAATGTAGAACGTGATTACCTGTGCCATAGCCATCCTCCGATCCAAAGCTCTTGTGCCCTGTCCACCTCACCGCCACCACTCACAAGAGCTGCTTACCTGATTAGATGCGGACCTCGAACCCCGATGAATAAATTTCGCGACGCACAACAATTGGGACACTATCGGGTTTAATGCGACTCTACCCACTGTGGGGCCTTCGCCCTGAGGACCGCACCGCTAGTCAGTCAACACTGCGCGATTTCCGTCACTTTTTCGTGTCCCGTGAATCGTATTGAGTTAATGTACCCACGACTCAGTTGAGGACTCGATGGATACGCCCATTAAGAAGACCCAGTTCAAGCGTGTCACTCGTCGCGAACTGTTAAAACTTGCACCGGTAGCGGCACTCGGCGCCTTCGCGATCCCGCCGCTCCAGAGGCCACTACTAAAAGCTGGGCTCGGCTTCAGCGACTGGGCTTCGGCCAAGCTATTTCGTACAGGACATCTCGCCCCGACCTTCGACGACTCTGATCTGACGCCGTTTGAAAAATTTCCCATCAACGATTATGACGTCGACGATCCCGAGGTCGAGCTCGACAACTGGACTCTCACCGTCTCGGGTGCCGTCCAGAAGCCCGGAGACTACAAGCTAGACGCCATTCAGCGGCTGCCCAAGATTGTCCGAAATACGCGTCACGTATGTGTTGAGGGATGGGACGTGATCGGACGGTTTGGCGGAGCCCGCCTCTCCGACTTTCTGAACATGATTGGCGCAGATACCAGTGCGCGCTACGTCTACGTGGAATGCGCTGACGACTATTACGAGTCCATCGACATGGCCACCGCGCTGCATCCCCAATCTATGCTTTGCTACGAGATGTATGATCGGCCCCTCACGCGTGAACACGGCGCGCCACTGCGTCTGACGATACCCACAAAAATCGGTTACAAGCAGGCTAAGTATTTAACTGACCTCAAAGTCACCAATGTGCTGCAGAAAGTCGGCTATTGGGAAGACCAGGGTTACTCGGAATTTTATGGGCTTTAACGTGGGGAGCGCTTCTGAAGCGTTCCGATTGGCGGGAGTCACTGAATGGCAGGTCATGTAGTTGCTATCGAAGATGTGAAAGCGGGAGGACGCACCGATGTTGTTTACGAACATCCATTCATCGTGCGACTATGCCACTGGGTCAATGCTGTCGCCCTGTTTGTGCTCATCGGCAGCGGATTGCAGATCTTCAAAGCCTTCGCAAGCTTTGGCGCCAAGATCCCGCAACACAATCTGATTAACTGGCCCAAGTCCCTCGCTTTGGGTGGTTGGCTTGGCGGGGCCTTGCAGTGGCATCTCACGTTCATGTGGATCTATATCGTGAGCGGTGTCGTCTACATCGGCTATCAACTGATCAGCCGCAACTACAAGCAGGTGCTGTTCGGGCGGCGTGACATTCCCGGCGTCTGGCCGATGGTGAGGCATTACTTTTTCTTTGGTCCGAAGCCGCCGGTAAACCAACCCTACAACCCGCTTCAGAAGCATGCCTACAGTTCGGCCATCGTTTTGGGAGCCCTCTCCGTCGCAACCGGGCTCGCCATATGGAAACCGGTTCAGTTTTCCTGGCTAGCCTGGTTAATGGGTGGTTTCCATTGGGCACGCCTCTGGCATTTCCTGATCATGTGGGCGTTGATTGCGTTCATTTTCGGTCACCTGGTAATGGTCGTGATTCACGGATGGAACAATTTCGTCTCAATGCTGACCGGTTGGAAGAAGGACCCTGAGTACCACTTGGAATAGTGCCGCTGATTGAAACCGGATTATAGAGGGCACCACGAGCGATGATGCCTGCACGAACGAGTTCACCGGTGCATCCGGTGGAGAATGAGGCTGAGGCAACGCTGATCCGGCGCATTCGGAACGGTGAACCTGATCTCTTTTACGAGTTGGTCAAACCGTATGAGCGGCGTGTCTATGCCGCCACGTACGCGATTCTTCGTAACGAGGCGGACGCAGAAGATGCCGCACAGGAAGCGGTGCTCAAGGCCTTCAAAAATTTCCGGCAGTTTCGCGAGGAAGCCAGGTTCAGCACATGGCTGATCCAGATCGCCGTCAATGAGGCACGCATGCGCAGAAGAAGGGAACATCCTGATGTGATGGAACCCTTAGCCGATCAGCGCGACGAAGATGGCTCATATGTGCCGCGCGATTTCGCCGATTGGCGTGAAATTCCTTCGGAGACTCTCGAACGAAAAGAAGTGCGCGAGAAGTTGATTGAGGCGCTTGCCACACTCGGAGAGAAATACCGCGAAGTATTTGTCTTGCGCGACGTACAGCAACTGAGCATAGATGAAACGGCAAAAGCTCTGGGCATTTCCATCGCTTCGGTCAAGACGCGTCTCTTGCGGGCGCGGCTTATGTTGCGCGACCTCTTAGCCCC
>JBLNFC010000396.1:0-3569 GCA_050263355.1 Acidobacteriota bacterium | reverse complement strand
GATAACGCCTGCGCTCTAGGCCATGGTCGCTAGAACTAGCCATCTTGGACGCGAATGGTAGGACGATACTGGATAGCAATCAAGGTGGCGATCTTGTCCTCTCTGTTCACTGCGGATTGGCTTTATTTGTACTTGAACGTTGCCATTTCAATGGGGCAAGGTCGATGTCCCAGATTGGGCCTCCTTCATAGAAGGTTCCCCCAAACTTGACGAAGCTGGGAGCTTTGCCGCCGAGTACCCATACGTGGCGTATCGGGTGGCTGCTTACCAACAATGGGGGCAATCGCACCCTTCACACCTCCGATATCCACGTGCATCGGCTCCCGGTGGCGTCTCGGGACGCGACGAGACATGGCGATACAGCGACGAACATTGCCAAAGTAAATGGCTCGACAGTCACGCGCTGCATTACCAGCGGCTCGTTACCCGGCCCGTTTCGCCTGGCCAGACGACTAGCAACGCAGGACATCAGGGTCTATGCTTTCAGATTTGGTCGGCGAGGGAGCGGTCATGAGGAAAACAAATGCTTAAGAATTGGCGAATCATGCTTTCAATTGATAGGACTTTCCGAGTGGTCCGGCACCGTTTGGATATTTCTTGGCTTGCACAACTCGGCGATCTGGCGGATGTGTCCGATGTCGTGTAGCGCCCATTCATGGAGCATGCAGCATATTTTGGGATGTAAAGCGGGTGAACTGAGGCTTCACTCTAAGAGGCGTGATCACGGGAGAATAGGCGAGGTAATGGGGTTTGTGCTTGTGGGTGGCCAAAGATGCAGCGCGACCAAATGGTCGACTTGCTGAGAGAGTTGGCAATTCTCGCGCTGGAAGGTCTACGCCTGCTCTTGATGCCCGCTGTACTGATCATAGTTCTTGTCTTTGCCTACGACGCGATCAAAGCGCTTAGTTACGCTTTCGCTATGCCCTGAGTTGTCCTTCCAGGGTGTGCGAATATCCATCCAATAGCGAACAAGTTCAGAATCACGGGGCTGGTTTAGCGCGTGATATTGGAAATATGCTCATGGGCACGTTCGACAACATTCAGGAGTGCCGATTTAACAACAGCGACCGGGGTATGAAGCATGGATTCGTTGACCGCGCGGGCCGCTCTACGCCTGAACTCCTGAAAGCGTGCGCAGAATTTACTCGGAATCTGTTGCGCGCGTAAATGGCTCAGGCGTAATTGTGAGGTAACCAGCCCCTTGTAATGCCACTCTTAGGTTGTTAGGCACTGATAAATACTGAGTAGCACTATTGGAAATAGGTGCGAAATGCCGAGAGAGCGGACGAAACGCCACCACCACTTTTAAAACGTGTAGCCGAAAATAAATCGGAGTGTCGGTACACCGCCTGCCCATAAGGAGGTCTTTACTTCGCCGAATGTCCCGCGACGAAACCGAATGCCAGTGAACATATTAAAACCCGTTTCGTAATTGAAATTGCTGAAACTGATGTCCCTAGTGCCGACTCCCTGGTGAATAAAGTTGAGGCCAGGTCCAGCACCGACATAAGCC
The DNA here is from genome assembly GCA_050263355.1 of Acidobacteriota bacterium. Taxonomy (GTDB): domain Bacteria; phylum Acidobacteriota; class Terriglobia; order Terriglobales; family Acidobacteriaceae; genus Gp1-AA122. The sequence continues at coordinate 2,056 of JBLNFC010000396.1, read as the reverse complement.
GACCAGCGCCCCTCTCGAAAGGTAATTGGCAAGCGATAGACACCCTCCAGATTGAGAGCAAACATATCAGTGAGTTCTCCGAAGGCGAACTCGACATTAGGGCGGAAGTAAAAATCGCGGCTAAAAAAAGGACCAATACCAGCGTGTACCCCGATTAAGAAGACCTCCGGGTCCAACCCAGCACCCATCCGAAACCCGAGCGCCCATCGGCGCGCTTGCCGCTCGATGTCACGTTGAATGCTAGTAAGTTCCTTCGGAGGAGGGGCGACCTCCTGTGCTGTTCCCGATGGAGGCGTTGCTGCGGCGTCCAGTATAGTAACCCGGGTAGCGCCCCGCACCCCGGCTTCATCCGTCGGGTGGGAAAAAATGCGTACTCGGGTGCCCGCCGTGAGACCCTTTGGTCGGACCGTGGGGTTGTCGAAGATGAATAGGTGAGATTGATTATCCTCGGTCCTTACCAGCATCGTTTGCCTGCCGACCGACTCAACGGTGCCTTCATTGGAGCCAGGTTGTTGAGGTTGATTGGGTTGGCTTGACGTTTCGGAAGGTGCGGTTGAGCTGGGCTGTTGATGGGTGGAGTTCTGTGCTCCCGGCTGAGGGATTGCGGCGGCATCAAGTATCGTAACGCGGGTAGCCTTCCGCACCCCCGCTTCATCCGTCAGGTTGGACAGGATTCGTACTCGGTTACCCGCCGTGAGACCCCTTGGTTGGACCGTGGGGTTGTCGAAGATGAATAGGTGAGATTGATTGTCCTCGGTTTTTACCAGCATCGTTTGAGGGCCGACCGACTCAACTATGCCTTCACTTGTGCTAGACTGCTGACCTTTTTGGGCTTCATTTGCCGTATGTGGAGGCGCGCTAGAGCTGGGCTGTTGAGCTTGGTCGGATTCGTTTGACGTTTGCGCCGGTGCATTGATCGCGAAGTTCACTGTCAGGAGCGAGGAGACCAAGAAAGCACGAAACAATCGCATTAGTTGTCCTCAGTACAGCCAGCTTCGACATTGACTGCGAGTTCGATGGACATGAGACCCGCCCTCAAGCCTTTTGACGACAGTACAGAAGAAACCCGTGTGTAGCGTACTGGCACTTATGACAGTCACGTACGCCAAAAGATTAGCAATTAACGTGATGTCGCAAGTCAGATTACAACTGTGCCATCCCGGAAGCGGTTCTTTGCTCCTGTCTCGCTCAAATAAGAAGCAACGCGCTGCTCGAAACTGATTTTGAAACGTCCTCGAGTGAACAGAGTTATGGTTATAACGGGACTGAGGGACTGCTCTAGAACAAGTACCGATACTGGCCAGGGTCTGCGTAGCCGCGCTCGTACACGCGGTCGGGCACAGAGAATGTCTTCATCTCTTCGATCCTGAAGTAGGTGACTGTGCTGCACGGAGGGGGACAAGTAATTTGGTACACACGCTTGTTCACTTCCGGGATGCGCTTCAATGTTGCGGTGAAAAGAACCCGCGAGCATTTAGCACAGTGGACACCTGCGTGGATCGACATACCTGTCATCAAAGCGGTTCCTTCAGCTCTGCGAAGCTTCGGGTGCCTGCGGCAAGCTCTAAGCTGCCTTTTTTTCTGAGTTCTCGGCCCGCAGTTCTCGATCGACTATTTCTCTGGCGGTCTTCAGCATAGACAACTCGTAATCTGTCATCTTGCGGCCATACCTCTGTTCAAACGTCCTTTCAAAATCCTGAATCTTTGCGAACATTACCTTGGGGTCTTCTGACCTAACTGCCTGCCCGAGCATTTGGTAAAGAGTCGCCATAGTCAGAGCCATGCTGGAACTTTCAAAGCAATACCTTGCTTGAGAGCCGCCATTGCTAGGAATGGGTCAGAAATGGAGATGAGAGGCAACAGCGGCTCTCTTGCCGGGTTACAAGTTCGATGGCAGCAAGCCTGAAAGGTTTGGTTGCCGCAAAACATAAACAATGCTATACACCTCGGGCATACGGGTGGGGGTGATCAAGCATGACACCAGACACTCAGCTCTTCCATGATGTCTTCAACTCGAGCCCAATTGGGATTGCAGTGGAGAATTTAGATGGGCAGC
>JBLNFC010000395.1:0-4906 GCA_050263355.1 Acidobacteriota bacterium | reverse complement strand
CGGGTATCTTGATTGCCGTTGTGCTTAGCACCTGGATCGCTGCTCGAGTCACGCGGCCAGTGGAACAACTCGCCTCGGCTGCACAACAAGTCGCAGACGGGGACTGGAACACGCAAGTGCCCGTCTCCTCCAATGATGAACTGGGCCAGCTCGCTGAATCCTTCAACCAGATGACCCGGCAGATGCTTCAGCAGCGCGAGCACCTGGTGCAGACCGAAAGAGTCGCGGCGTGGCGCGAACTTGCTCGGCGATTAGCTCACGAACTCAAAAACCCGCTGTTCCCACTCCAGATAACGGTCGAGAATCTGCTTCGCGCACGCGAGCAAAGCCCGGAAATGTTCGAGGAAATCTTCCGCGAGAGCACCTCGACCCTTCTGGCAGAAATACAGAACTTGAAAAATATTATTGCTCGCTTCAGCGACTTCTCCCGGATGCCGCAGCCGACATTCCAGCCGGTCTCGCTCAATGATGTCGTGCATGGCGTGATGCGGCTTTTTCAGGCACAGCTCGCAGCCGGCAATCAGCTTGGAATCACGCCGCAGTTGGAACTGCAGCCGGATCTGCCGCAGATTGCCGCCGATCCCGACCTGTTGCACCGGGCACTTTCGAATCTGGTGCTGAACGCGATGGATGCTATGCCCTCCGGCGGCGTGTTATCCGTTCGGACACTCGCGCTTGATGGCCGCGTGCAGCTGGAAGTTTCAGACACAGGTAGCGGTCTCTCGGCAGAAGAATGCGGCCGTCTTTTCACTCCTTATTACACTAGTAAAACCCACGGCACTGGACTGGGTTTGGCCATCGTGCAATCCGTCGTCAGCGATCACAATGGCCGAGTCTCAGTCAACAGTTCTCCGGGCCGCGGGACCACGTTTCGTATCGAGCTTCCTGTTAACTCAGACAAACTGGCCAGAAGCGAAAAGCGTCAGGAAAGCGCCCAAACCGGCGCCTGAAGCGAGGAGATGGCTTGCCCCAAAAAGCACACCTGCTGATTGTCGACGACGAAGCCAATACTCTGGCCTCCCTGTCACGCGCTTTTCGACTGGCTGGTCACGAAGCGACCGTATCTGACAATGCCGTCAAAGCCCTCGACTTGGCCAAGTCTCAGCCCTTCGACTTGATCCTTTCCGATGTGGTAATGCCAGGCAAAGACGGCCTTTCCCTGCTGGAAGATCTGGAAGCGCAGGGCGTGACCGCGCCCGTCGTCATGATGTCAGGCCAAGCCCACATCGATATGGCGGTGAAGGCAACTCGACTAGGCGCTCTCGATTTCCTGGAGAAGCCTATCTCGACAGACAAACTTCTGCTGACCGTTGAGAATGCTCTCCGACTTCAGCGCCTGGAATCAGAGAATCGACAGCTTCGCAGCCGCCTGGGCAAGCACGAGATTGTATGGGCGGGTGAAGCCATGCGCAAAGTCATGGCGCAAATCGACCGAGTCGCCGCCAGTGAAACTCGGGTGTGCATTCTCGGAGAGACCGGCACTGGAAAGGAGCTTGTCGCCCGCACCCTGCACGAGAAGAGTCAGCGAGCCACTGGACCATTCATCACGTTGAATTGTGCCGCCGTGCCAGCCGAACTAATCGAATCTGAACTCTTCGGACACGAAAAGGGATCATTCACCGGAGCCGCCGGACGACATATCGGAAAGTTTGAACAGGCGCAGGGCGGAACGATTTTCCTCGATGAGATCGGGGACATGCCTCTCGCGATGCAAGCCAAGCTCCTGCGTGTTCTCGAAGAGAATGAAGTCGAGCGCATTGGCGGTGACAAGCCAATCGCAGTTGACGTGCGTGTAATCGTAGCTACCCATCGAGACCTCGGCAGACTCGCCCAGGACGGGAAATTCCGCCAAGACCTGTTTCACCGCGTTTACGTGTATCCCTTGATATTGCCGCCCTTACGTGAACGCCGCCAGGACATCCCTAAGCTGATCGAACACTTTTCTACGCAGCTGTGCTCTCAAAACGGGTGGAAACCGCTGCCCTTCACGCCTGAGGCGATCGAAGCTCTGCAAGGCTACGCATGGCCGGGCAATGTTCGTGAATTGCGCAATGTTGTGGAGCGTCTGCTTCTCTTGGCGACCGAAGGCGAAGTTCACCTCTCGACCGTCCAAGCTGCCCTGCCGCAATCTTCGGCAAGCCTAACCTCTGGAAATGCTGGATCCGGTCCCCTGCAAAGCCGCGTTCAGAGTTTCGAACGCGAGGTGATCATCGCTGAATTGAAACGCAATCAATCGCACATGACGAACACTGCAAAGGCCCTCGGCCTCGAGCGCAGCCATCTGTACAAAAAATGCGAGCAACTGGGAATCGATCTGAGCAGCGTTAGGAAAGAGTGATGCTGCGATCTACAAGTTCTAGCGTGCCGCTGCCGCCTGCCCCAGAACTTCTCGGATTTTCTGCAGCAAAGCTTCCATACTGAATGGTTTCTGTAAGAACGGTGTTTGGTGGTCAAGAATGCCGCTCTTCACTACGGAGTCATCCGTGTAGCCAGACATGAACAAGCACTTGATCTCAGGCCGTTGCTCCATGATTCTCTCGGCTAACTCGCGCCCACTAAGACGCGGCAAAATCAAGTCTGTGAGCAGCAAATCAATGCGGCCCTTGTTGCTCGCGATAATCTTCAACGCTTCCTCGGCGTTGTGAGCCTCAATGACTTTGTACCCATTCCTGTGTAAGAGCAGCTGGATTAATGAGCGCACTCCATCCTCATCTTCCACCAGTAAGACAGTTTCGAAGCCGGAATACAATTCCGCCGATCCCCGAACAACGTCCAGTGATTCGGCAGGTTGATCGACACGCGGCAAATACAACCGGAATGTCGTGCCGACTGTCGGCTGGCTTGAAGCCCAGATGTAACCGTTACTCTGCTGCACGATTCCGTAAACCGTCGAGAGTCCCAACCCAGTCCCCTTGCCTACCGGCTTGGTAGTAAAAAACGGCTCGAAGATGTGAGGCAGGGCCTCGGGTTCGATCCCGACGCCTGTGTCGCGAACCGCCAATTGCACGTACCGGCCTGCTTCCATCTGAACCTGCGGCTCAACCTGCGACTGCTGCAACTCAATGTTGTTCGTCTCCAGCGTGAGCCGGCCACCATTGGGCATTGCGTCACGCGCATTCAGAGCCAGATTCATTATGATCTGCTCGATTTGACCCGGATCCGCCTTGACCCTTCCCAAATCTTTCCCTTGCACAATCGAGAGCTCGATTCGCTCTCCCAACAGCCTTGGCAGCAGCTGAGCCATATTGCTGAGCACTGCATTGAGATCCAGGACTCGAAACGCGACGACCTGCTTGCGGCTGAATGCCAACAGCTGACTCGTCAAGCTGGCAGCTTTGTCGGCAGCCTTCTGGATTTGTTCCACTCCCCCTCGGCGAGAATCCGCTTCATGCAGGCGTTCCAAGAGCAATTGGCTGTTCCCTTTGATAATCGTAAGCAGGTTGTTGAAGTCGTGGGCCACCCCGCCTGCAAGTTGCCCAACCGCCTCCATCTTTTGCGATTGTCGCAGCTGCTCTTCCAGGAGTCGCCGTTCAGTAATGTCCTCCACAATCATTTCAAATCCGGTGGTCTTCTCACCATCGAGCAACGCGCGGCCGCTGACCCGAACCGTGATCGCTTTCCCGTCTTTGCGCCGCCATTGCACTTCCATCCCGCGCAGTTGCCCCACAGTTACAAGCGTGTTCACGATTTCTCTGTGCTGACTGCGATCAAGATAAACATCGCTGGTCGGGCGCAGGGCAAGCACTTCCTCCACCGATTCATATCCCAGGATCGCCACCAGCGCAGGGTTTACATCCGTAAACTGGTCTTCGAGGTTCCAGCCGAATATGCCATAGACCGCGCTTTGCACCAGCGTGCGGTAACGCAGCTCGGAGTCCTGCAGCGCCTGCTCGTTGCGCTTGTGCTGAATCGCGCTGGCAACCTGTTGCGAAACGAAGGTCAGGATTTCCTTCTCGCGTTCTCCGAATCGAACCTTTTCGCTATAGCTTTGCACAACCAGTACGCCGAAAGTGGTGTCCCCGTTCTTGAGTGGAACCCCCAACCAATCGAGCGAAGGGGCGCCCACAGTTTCCACCTCGCCGCTCGCCACGAGCCCCTCAAACACTTCCGGGTTCGCCAGCAGGGGTTGTCCCGTACGCAGCAAGTACTCCGTCAGCCCCTTCTTCGGCGGACGAGGATCCTCGGTGGCATCTTCCTCATCTACGAAATACGGAAAAGACACCAGGTCCTTTGCCGGATCATAAAGTGCCACGTAAAAGTTCCTCGCATCCATCAGTTCGCCAACAATGCCGTGAATGGCCGCGAATAGTTCTTGCAGGTCTTCTGCGGAATTGCTCGTCGAGGCGATTCGATACAACGCGTTTTGTAACTGTTCCGCCCACTTCCTCTCCGTCACATCCACCACAATCGCGATGTTAGCCGGCTTGCCCGCGAACTGGATGGGATTTGTGCTCGCACTGAAGTCAACCCATCGTTCTTCCCCGCTCTTGGTAATGATCTTGAATTCGTAATGCGATGGCACGGCCTCGCCACGTAGCCTTGCCTGGCCCCGCTCTCGTGCCATGTCGATGAACTCGGGATGCACCAGGATGGCCCAGGGATCCTCCATAGCCATCAACTCTGACCGTGAATAGCCAAACAGACGCGCCGTCGCAGGATTCACGTAATAAAAGCGGTTGGAATAGATGTACAAGGCCGGAGCGGCATTTTCCGCGAGACTGCGGAAGCGGCTTTCACTCTCCCGTATCGCGTCCTGACTCCGCCGATGAATGATGGCGCTGGCGATCTGCTGGGAAACGAAAGTCAAAATCTCTTTCTCGGGCTCCCCGTAACGGATGTTCTCTTCGTAAGTCTGCACCGTGAGGACACCGAACGTAACCTCTCCCTGCTTCAGCGGAAACCCGAT
>JBLNFC010000394.1:0-3401 GCA_050263355.1 Acidobacteriota bacterium | reverse complement strand
GCTTTGTATTCGTGGTCAGAGTAACCTTCCCTCAATTTAAAACACAGAACGGCTGCCTGGGTCGGCCTTAAAAGACTTTTCAGTAAACCTGACGCTCAACCAGGAGCCTAGCGAGCAAGCGGCAACCTACTACGACTTGGGGTTACGCGCCACCCGCACCATGGCAGGACGAAGAAGCCGTTCCTTCAGCTTATAGCCTCGTTGCAACTCGTCGAGTACATGATGATCCTCAACTTCGTCGGTATCCACCATTTCGATCGCTTCATGAAGGTGCGGATCAAAAGGTTCCCCTTTTGCGGGTATTTGCCGCAGGCCGAGCTTCACCAACGCGTCTTGCAGCTGCTTGTAGATCAACTCTACCCCGGAGCGGAGATCGTTGCCATTGTTGCCCGAGACTTGCAGCGCGCGTTCAAAACTATCGAGGATCGGGAGCAGTGACTTGACGGTGTCGCTGACGGCGTACTCGCGGTAGTCCTGTTGTTCGCGAACCGCACGCTTACGAGCATTTTCGAATTCCGCCTGCAAGCGCGCGAGCCTATCGAGTAGAGTGTCGCGTTCTGCTCTCACCTTCTGCAATTCCGACTCAGGCTCCGCGGGCTGGGCGGCAATACCGGATTCAGCCCTTTCCTGCATTTCGTTGTCGGCTGCCGGAAGTTCGTGTTCCAGATCCAGCCCCTGACTATTAACTTCGGATTTTCCGTTCTTAGGCATGCAACTACTTACTCCGATTCATTCAAAATTTTATCGAATAACCGCGCAATGTATGACACGGCAGTCATAGTGTGCTGATAATCGATGCGGGTCGGCCCTATCACAGCCAGTGACCCCATGACTTCTCCGCCAATGCGCGCCGGCGCGCCAATGAGAACAAAATTGCGCATCGAAGGTAGCGTCTCATCGAGTCCGATCACCACGCGCACAGCTTCCTGCTTCGCATCTACATAGGCACCCAACAATTGGATAATCTTCTGTTTCTCTTCCAAGGTTCGAAGAAGATCCTGCAAGCGCTGCCGGTCCTGCTCATTTGCAACCAGATTGGATGCACCCTCCACATAGACGGTCTGAGCAGGTTGTTCCGCCTGGAGGGCACCCTGGTTGTAGAGCTGTTCGATAGAACTCATGATGCGGTCGTACTCGCTGCGCTCCTGCTCCAGCCGACGGGCTATCTCGGCGTGCATCGACTCCATGGTCCAGCCGCGAAAGTTGTCGTTGATGTACCGGGCAGCGACGTCGAGATCTGCCTGGGATATGTCGAGACGCAAAACACGATCGCGCACCAGGCCAGAGCGGGTGATAACCACAGCCAGCACCTTCTGATCGGCGAGACGCGAGAAGTAGACATGCTCGAGCGCATTCTTGGGACCGGCAGTCGCGACAGCCACACCAACATTGCGGGAGACCAGCGAGAGCACATGAGAGGTCCGCTCCATAAATTCCTGAGCGTCGCTAATGCCGTGGAAGGCGTCCTCAATGATGGCCTGGTTCTCGTGAGAAAGATGCGCTTCTCCCGTGAGCTGCTCAACGTAGTAGCGATAGGCTTCGGGGGTCGGTACTCGACCGGCTGAGGTATGCGGCTGCTCAAGCAGGCCAGCGTCGGACAAGTCGGCCATCACATTACGAATGCTGGCAGGACTGAGACCTTCACGATTAAGCCGCGAAAGAGTTCGCGAGCCGACCGGCTCTCCTGTAGCAATAAAGGTCTCGACGATCGCGGTCAAGATCTCGCGTTCTCGGCCTCCGATGGGTAAGGCTGGCAACTGTTGTCCTCTCGTGGTGAATAGAGAAAGCGCCGCTTAGCAGAGATACGAGGGCAGCCCTCTCCAATCTAAGTACTTTAGATGCATTGTCTTACGTTTACGATTCAGCTTCCGGCGCAGGTTGATTCTAGAAACTTGATAACGTTATTGTCAAGCATTGGCACTCCGGACGAAAGAGTGCTGAGTCTTGTCGCCACCAACTTGTAGATAGAATGCCAGCGGGCGGTAAGGCTAACAAGTACTTATGGGAAAACCTCACATCGTGGTGGTTGGGGCGGGAGCGTTTGGAAGCTGGAGCGCATGGTTCCTACTGCAGAGCGGCGCTCAAGTGACATTGATCGATGGCTGGGGTCCGGGCAACTCGCGGGCGTCTTCAGGCGGAGAAACGAGAATTTTTCGAGGCGGCTATGGCGCTGACCAGCCCTATACCCGCATGGCTCGTCGCGCTCTCACGCTGTGGCAGGAACATGAAGAGCGATGGTCGCGCAAATTCCTGTATCGCATTGGCGTGCTGTGGATGGTGGGCGGCGAGGACTCATTCGAACGTGGATCTTTGCGTGAGCTCAAGGCCGAGGGATTGGAGCACGAAGAACTCTCATTGCATGAACTTGAAAAGCGCTGGCCGCAGATCAACTTTGATGGCGTGGCGTGGGGTCTGTACGAGATCAAGGCCGGGTACCTCACCGCCAGGGCATCGTGTCAGGCGGTAGTTGAAGCGTTTGTAGCTGAAGGGGGCGAGTTTCAGCAATCGGCGATTTCCGGGGAAGGCATCGATTCACAGATGCTCGATGGGTTCGTCCTGGCAGATGGCACGAAGCTGACTGCGGATCAATATGTTTTTGCCTGTGGGCCGTGGTTGCCGAAGCTTTTCCCGGAAACTGTGGGGAAGAAGATTCGCGTGACGCGGCAGGACGTGGTTTTCTTTGGAACGCCGGCACACAGTAATGCGTTTGACGAAACCAAGCTGCCGGTGTGGGCCGATCATGGCGAACGATTCTTTTACGGCATACCCGGGAACCAGTATCGAGGCTTCAAGGTTGCCGACGACACGCGTGGCCCAGAATTTGATCCCACCGCAGGTGAGCGGATCGCGAGCGCGGAGAGCATTTCCAAGATGCGCGATTATCTTGCATATAGATTTGCGGGGATGAAGGATGCGCCAGTGCTGGAAACGCGCGTCTGCCAATATGAGAATACGCCTGACAACAACTTCATCCTCGATCGGCATCCCTCGAGGGAAAACATTTGGATTGTGGGCGGGGGTTCAGGACACGGCTTCAAGCATGGCCCGGCTGTAGGGGAGATGGTAGCCAAGGCAGTCCTGGATGGCGTGCAACCGGAAGTGCGATTCCGGCTGGGAAGGCTGGACAATTTCGAGCGATAGAGACGGACGGGCCCGCGTGAATGCGCAAATCCACTACTGAATCTGAATTACTCCCTCTGGAGCTGCGGATTTAATTTCCGCGATGCGAACTTCTACTTTGCGGGCCAAAGCGTAAAGAGATTTGGCATGCGGCGAATCCTCGCCAGCCAGGACTGCCGGCTTTCCGGTGTCGCCTGCTTTGCGAATGTCTGGATCGAGCTCGATGTTGCCCAGAAATGCGATTCCAAACTGCTGGGCCGTCTTCTCTCCACCGCCTTTGG
>JBLNFC010000393.1:0-4272 GCA_050263355.1 Acidobacteriota bacterium | reverse complement strand
CCCCCTCAAGATGGTGTGTCTGCCAGTTCCACCACTTCCGCACGTTTAAAACTGCTTCAGCCAAGACACTCTAAGCACAACTTCAAGCTCTCGCACTTTCACGTTGTACATAATTGCATCGAGTCTTGATGGTGTCGTGCCTGGCGATGTCGCTGCAGCCTAAAGGTGTCCGTGTGCTCTCCGCCTCGGTCACAAACGTCTGACACAGAGCGCGACCTCCAGCACCGGATCGATTTTAATCTTATCACGGGCAAGCTTTTCCGGAACGCCGCGGGCCGGCATCTCTCTTGGCAAAAATTGGTGGTTGGATCATCCAGAAGCAGCATTGAACCGGCCCTCGCCTATGGATTTCTAGGCTGCCGTGGACGTATTGGTTTTTGTTGTGTGGCGCGGTAGACTCAAGGGTTGCAAAACGGCCGCGAAACTCCTCCGACGGCTAGATCCCTTCTAAATGCCTTCCGTACCCGTAAACATCGGGCAGACGATCTCGCATTACCGGCTCCTACGCAAGCTGGGCAGCGGGGGAATGGGAGTGGTGTACGAAGCGGAGGACGTGAATCTGGCACGCCACGTCGCCCTCAAATTCCTTCCAGATGAGCTGTCCGAAGACCCACAAGCGCTGAATCGCTTTCGCTGGGAGGCGCGCGCCGCCTCTGCCCTGAATCATCCCAACATCTGCACAGTGTACGAAATTGGCGAAGTTGCCGACCAGACGTTCATTGCAATGGAGCTGCTGGAAGGCAAGACACTAGGTGAAGTTTTGCAAGGGCGGCCCTTGTCTCTGGAAGACGTACTGGATTGGAGTATCCAGATTGCGGAAGCGCTCGACGCCGCACACCTGAAGTGTGTTCTGCACCGCGATATAAAGCCCGGAAACATCTTTCTGCTCCAGCGCGGCCGGGTCAAGCTGCTGGATTTCGGATTGGCCAAGCCGTTGCTGGAGCGTCGCCTGGCGCAGAGTGTCGATGCGCCTACGGTGCCGCTGCTACTCAACTCGCAGCACCCCGATGACCGTGGCCTGACACTGGGCACCGTGAGCTACATGTCCCCGGAGCAAACGCTTGGGAAAGAGCTGGACGCGCGCAGCGACGTGTTTTCCTTGGGCGTCGTGTTGTACCTGATGAGCACCGGTCAATTGCCCTTTACCGGCGACACGATCATGGCGCTGTTCGATGCCATCCTGAACCGCGCGCCACAGCATCCCGCGCAATTGAATCCTGAGCTGCCGGCGGAACTGGAACGCATCATCAGTAAGGCCTTGGAAAAGGATCGCGAACTACGTTACCAGTCGGCGGCAGAAATTCGCGCCGATCTAAAGCGCCTGAAGCGCGACCTGAATTCAAGCCCGATGCGGGCGACTCCGCGAACGCCGGAGCCGCGCCAGCGCATTTCTGCGGGATGGATACTTCTGGGCACTGCCGCTCTGGTCGCGTCGGCGGTCGCCCTCACCCTTTGGGTACAATCACCCACCAGCTCGGCACGAGTAGTTGACTCTCTGCAGTTGACCAGCGACGCGCATCCCAAGTCTTCCCTCGTCAGCGATGGCGCGCGTATCTACTTCTCCGAAGAGAAAGGTGGCCACTTTGTACTGCAGCAGGTATCGACGGCAGGCGGCGAGAGCGCGCCTCTCGCGGTGCCATTTCCCAGTGCCGACATTTACGATATTTCGCCAGACCGGTCTTCATTACTTATATCCAGCGAAGCGGGCGGGACACAAACGGAGGCGCCACTCTGGCAATTGCCTATCCCGGCGGGGTCACCGCGCCGCGTAGGCAATGTGCTTGCGCACGCCGCCACATGGACACCCAATGGCGAAAGTATCGTGTATGGCAGCGGTTCCGATCTCTACCTGATCCGGCCAGACGGCAGTCAGGAACGCAAGCTGATCACATTGCCTGGCGCTGCTATGGACTTGCGTTTCTCTCCCGACGGGCGCTGGATCCGGTTCACGCTGCAAAATGCTGAGAACAACGTTTCCGCCTTGTGGGAAGTGCAGGCCGATGGCAGCGCTCTACGTCCGGTACTTACAGCGGGGTTGAATCAGCGTTCGCAGGAATGTTGTGGAAACTGGACGCACGATGGCAAGTACTACTTCTTTGAGAGTTCGCAGGGCAGCAGGCACGACATCCGGGTAATGCGGGAAAATGGTTCGCTGCTGAGCAGACGCCGCGACGCCCCACAGCAGTTGACAGCCGGGCCGTTGGCGTTCCTCTCTCCTGTGCCGGGAAATGACGGCAAGAAGCTATTCGTAGTCGGGCAGCAGTTGCGCTTCGAACTGCAGCGCTACGATCAGAATACGCGTCATTTTTTGTCTTATCTGAATGGCATCTCCGCTGGCGAACTGGACTTTGCGCGCGACGGGCAGTGGCTGACCTACGTAAGTTACCCCGAGCACACGCTGTGGCGAAGTAAGCTGGACGGCAGCCAGCGCTCGCAGCTTACCTATCCTCCGCTGCAGGCGCACCTGCCCCGATCTTCCCCTGATGGCAAGCAGATCGCCTTCATGGCCTCAGAGCCCGGCCAACCCTGGAAACTGTATGTCGTGTCCTCACTCGGGGGGACTGTACAGCCGTTGACCAGCGACAAGGTGAACGAGAGCGACCTGACTTGGATGCCTGATGGGAAGTCGCTCGTGTATGGCCACATGCCGTGGCTTCAATATGCGAATTCGTCGGAATCAGGAATTGAGATTCTGGACATGGGCACACGGCAAGTGTCGACCATCCCAGGCTCACAGGGTCTTTTCAGCCCACGCGTGTCGCCAGACGGTCGCTATCTGGCCGCTTTGACCGCAGATTCCAAGAAGCTGATGCTTTATGAGTTCGCAACGCGGCAATGGTCGCAACTGGCGCAAGCCACGTTTGCCTATGACAATTGGTCGCATGACAGCCGCTATATCTACCTGGAAGATTACAGCCAGGGAGACGATATCGTGCGCGTAAGCGTAAAGGGCGGGCCGTTGCAGCGGCTGGAGAGCGTCAAGGATGTGCCCCGTAGCTCAGACCCTTGGGCCTCTTGGCTGGGGTTGAGTCCCGATGACGCGCCCTTGCTGATGCGCGATGAAAGCACCCAGGAAATCTATGCGCTCGACCTGCAGCTGCCCTGAATGGATTCCCGGGACACTAAAATCACAAAACCAAGAAGACCGATCAACGTGAGAGTTTTGTGATTCTGCGATCCCGTCCATCACTCCCGTTTCCACCAGGACGCAGCACATAGGAGCCACCAGACAACGTCCGAACGGAGTGGTATGCGGGAACTCCAACGAGCCATGCGATCCACAGTGGCGAGACAAAATGAACGTTGTAACATGAGGTGTGCACCTTCCTGTCACTCCGCCCGTCTTACCCATGCTTGCCAAGCGCGTGGATGCGCTGCCCGCAACCGGCGACTGGATCTACGAGCCCAAATGGGATGGATTTCGCGCGCTGGTGTTCCGTGACGCCGAGGAGATTCTGATCCAGAGCCGCGACGAGAAGCCGTTAAACCGCTATTTTCCTGAATTACTTGACCCGCTGCGCTCCGCATTGCCAGCCCGGTGCGTGCTCGACGGGGAACTGGTCATTGTTAAAAATAACGAACTCGACTTCGACGCGCTGCAGTTGCGACTGCATCCAGCGGCTTCTCGCGTGAAACTGCTGTCTGGTCAAACCCCAGCCTCGTTCGTGTTTTTCGACCTGCTCTGCATGGGAGACCGGGATTTCCGGGGCCAGCCATTTCAAGAGCGGCGGCGGGAGCTGGAAGCTTTGCTTGCATCCACAGCGCCGCCGATTCACATTACGCCAGCCACGCGCGACCGCAGCATTGCCTCGGACTGGTTCCGCCGCTTCGAAGGCGCAGGTCTTGACGGTGTCGTCGCCAAGGACATTGCTGGAACTTACGAGCCGAACAAACGCGTGATGCTCAAGGTGAAACATGAGCGCGACTGCGACTGTGTGGTCGCGGGATTTCGTTGGCACAAAAAAGGAGATCGCACTCTCGTCGGCTCGTTACTGCTTGGCCTTTTCGACAACAGCGGCGCTTTGCAGCATGTTGGTGTTTGCGCCAGCTTCAGCAATGAAAAAAGGCTCCAGCTTGCAGAGTTCCTTAAGCCCTATCGCAAAGATGCGCTCGCCAATCATCCTTGGAAGGGCTGGGCGGAACAGGAAGCCGCTGAAGGAATCAGCCGCATGCCTGGCGGCCAGAGCCGCTGGAGTCAAGGAAAGGATTTGTCATGGGAGCCGCTCCGGCCCGAGTTAGTGGTGGAAGTCGCTTACGACCACATGCAGGGAG
>JBLNFC010000392.1:0-5019 GCA_050263355.1 Acidobacteriota bacterium | reverse complement strand
ACGCGAAAGAAACGGCGGAAGTGGAGAAACGCGGCAATGCAAAATTGCAGAAGAAGACTAAACCCTAGGAGAGAATCGATGAAATCACTTCGAATTTTATTTTCAGTAGTTCTGGCGCTGGTAGCGACCATTGCTATGGCGCAGAGTGAGGCGCAGAAAACCTTCGAGAAGCTGAAGAGTCTGGATGGCATGTGGGAGGGAAAAGATGTGCAAGGAAAAGATGTGAAGGTTTCGTACCGTACAACGTCGGGCGGTTCTGCGCTCATGAGCGAGATCATGGGAGAGGAAGACATGATCAGCATGTTCCACATGGATGGGAATCGGGTGTTGATGACCCACTATTGTGGCGCGGGGAATCAGCCGCGGATGAAGGCGAGCGCTTCTCCTGACGGCAAGAGCGTTACATTCGACTTTCTGGACGCGACGAATCTCGCCTCCGCTGACGCGGGCCACATGCACCGAATGGTTCTAACCATGATCGATGCTAGTCACCACACGGAGCAGTGGACCTATGTGGACCACGGAAAAGAAATGACGGAGACCTTCGACTTGCAGCGCAAAAAAGGCATTTAGGGCATGCACATCCAGAAGGGATTCTAAGCTATGGCAAACCGAGTTGTTGTTCCTGAGCAAGACTCCGTCGTCGTCGAAATCGAGATTGCCGCGCCACCCGATCGCGTTTTTGAGGCCTTGACCGATGCCAAGCAACTGGAGCAATGGTGGCGCTCACCTATTTGCGAAACGACTGCCTGGAAGATGGATCCGCGACCGGGTGGGAAGTGGGGGTTCGAAACCAGTCCGGCATCTCAGTCGATCAATGGAGTGAACGAGTACAAGTGCTACGGGGAAATTCTCGATTACATGCCTGGGCGCTACCTGGTCTACACCTGGATCGCCAACTGGAACGACAAGCCCGATGCGAAGACAGTGGTGACCTGGGAGCTGGTGGCGATTCCGGGAGGAACGCGCGTGAAAGTGACCCACAGCGGTCTGTCAAACCAACCTGTAGTTCGCGACGCCTATCGCGGAGGCTGGCCGGGTGTGATCTCGAACTTGAAGAAGTTTGTCGAAGAGTAACAGGAGGCTTGCATGGCAACCGTTGGGATTACTCCCGATCAGGATGCGGTCACGGCGGAAATCTTCATTGCGGCCCCGCCGGAACGTGTGTTCCAGGCCATCACCGACCCGGCTCAATTGCCGCGCTGGTGGGGACAGAAAGATATGTACCGCATCACTGAATCCAATATTGACCTGCGCCCCGGGGGGAAGTGGTCGAGCATTGGGATTGGCGCGGATGGCACGAAATTCCGTGTGGATGGGGAGTACCTGGAGGTGGATCCACCACGCCTGCTCGTGCATACCTGGGTTCCAAGTTACTCGGACCTGCCCCAGACCGTGGTGAGGTGGGAACTGGAAGCAAGCGACGTTCAGGGATTGCGCCAGAGTGGACCGCATCGGATTGGGACTGGCACACGCCTGAAACTTCGCCACTCCGGCTTCGCCGGTAACACAAAATCCGCCACTGAGCACGGACAGGGCTGGACGCGAGTTCTGGGCTGGATGCAGGCCTTCGTGGAAGGTGGAGCGACGGCAGAGTCTCGCGCTTAACGTTCACCTTCACTGGGGCAAGCAGGCGCGGCCATGCAAGACCGCGTTATACTTGCCAAATGGCTGTGGGTTCGGACAAGACCTTTTATATTGAGACGTTCGGCTGCCAGATGAACGCGCATGACTCGGAAAAGGTCATTGGCACGCTGATTTCCGAAGGCTACGCACAGGTCTCGACGGTCGAAGAAGCAGGCTTAGTTCTTTACAACACCTGCTCTATACGGGATAAAGCTGAGCAAAAGGTCTTTCATCGTCTGAACGATTACAAGAAGCTGCAAGCGCAGGGCAAGAAGTTCGGCGTTCTGGGGTGCGTGGCGCAGCAAGAGGGCGAGAAGATTTTTGAGCGCGCTCCCTACGTCTCGATGGTGTGCGGCTCCGCGTCCTACCGAAATCTTCCCGAGATGCTGGTACAGATCGAGGCAGGGAAGAACCACGTTACGGGTCTGGACGACCGCCAGACTGATGAGTGTTTTGAGACCGAGTTCACGGCTCGCACGAATCCACATCGCGGGTACATCACCATCATCGAGGGCTGCGACAAGTTCTGCGCCTACTGTGTTGTCCCTTTCACCCGGGGCAAGGAGCGCAGCCGGACCTCCGATTCGGTTCTGGCGGAAGCACGGCGTATGGCCGACGTCGGTTTTACCGAAATCCAACTGCTGGGACAGAACGTTAATTCTTACCTGGATCCGTCGGGAAAGAAAACTTTCGCTGAACTTCTAGCCTCGGTTGCAGAGGTGGCGGGAATCAGGCGCGTGCGTTTCACCACTTCCCACCCTCGCGACTTCGGTCGAGACATAGTGCAAGCCATTGAGAGTGTCGATAGCCTGTGCGACCACGTTCACTTGCCTGTACAGAGCGGATCGACGCGGGTTCTTCATGGAATGCAGAGGTTATACACGCGTGAGCAATATCTGGAACGCATAGGGTGGATCAAAGCCGCGAAACGCGAGATCAGCATGACTACCGACGTGATCGTTGGTTTCCCGGGAGAATCGGAAGAAGATTTTGCCGAAACATTGTCACTGTTGGATGAAGTCGGATACGACGGCGTCTTTGCCTTCAAGTATTCCCCGCGTCCGAACACTCCAGCTCTAAAGTACGCGGACGCTATTCCGGACGACGAAAAGTCCCGCCGCCTTACGGTTCTGCAGGAGAAGCAGCGCGAGATTCAGCGTCAGCGATATCGGCGGCATATCGGACAACAAATTGAAGTGATGGTTGAGGGCAGGAATGAGGCGCGAGGCCAATGGATCGGCCGCACCTCGCAGAATAAGGTGCTTAACTTCGTGGGGCCGGAGGGTTGTGAACTCACGAAGGGAAGCTATGTTCCTGTGCACGTGACTTCGAGTTTTCCCAACAGCCTGGTGGGAAAAATTGTCGATTGTTGATTTCTGATTGTTGATTGAAAAATCAGAAATCATCCATCAAGAAATCAGAAATTGCGTTTGGGGGTCACGATGGAAGTGGAAATGAAAATTCGCGGGCTCATGATGGACCCGGTTACGAACATGCCAATCGTGATCCTGAAAGATATTGGCAGCGACACAGTTTTACCGATCTGGGTGGGGGTTTACGAGGCGAATGCGATTGCTCTCGAAATCGAAAAAGTGACTACTCCGCGTCCTATGACCCATGACCTTATCAAGAATGTACTCACCGGGCTTGACACGCAGGTGCACAAGGTTGTGGTTACCGAGTTGCGCGAGGATACCTTCTACGCCGTTATCTGGCTGGAGCGCCTGGGGCAAGTGGTCAGCATTGATTCGCGGCCGTCCGACGCGCTCGCGCTCGCCCTGCGCATGGATTGCCCCATCTTTGTTGAGGATGAAGTTCTTAAGAACTCTAAGCTCGCTGCCAATGTCTCGGATCGCGTTACCAGTGAAGAGCTGCGCAAGTGGCTCGAAGGGCTGGGAGACGATGACCTGGGACGATACAAGATGTGAACAGATACGATTTACGAATTACGATTTACGAAGTTGGCTACGCATAGAAGCAAAGATCGTAAATTGTACTTCGTACCTCGTAAATGATTTCCATGGATCCCGCCGAGCAACTCCAGAAGATCTACATGGGAGGCTTTGAAATTGAGACCTTCGATCGTTTTCCCAAATGTATTGGCGTTATGCGGGATGGGGTTATAGCCCTGCTTGTGCCTGGCATCGGCGGCTTACAGATGATGGGAACGCCGGGCTGGCGCATGGGCGAAGTGATGGGAGTGCTGGTCGAGAGGGATGGCCAGCAGGTCTTTCAAGCCAAAGATGAGATTGTGGAAGCGACGCCTGAAAGGCTGGAAGCACTGCGACGCTTTCGGGAAGATCTTGGAGAATTGCTTCGGCGTCCGCAGTAGTCTGCACCGATTCATTGCTATGCCTCGACCTTTGACCTGAGTACACTACCGCTCTTCATTATCGTGAAGGCCTGAGCACAACCATTAGTTCTCGCGAGCAGCGAAAACAACCGGAATTGTCGTATCTACTTCCACGTTCAGCTCATCGACCCTGTATTGCCACCATGTAACGGCGTTTATCGCGGCATTGGCAAGAAGTGGAGGGCCAGAGACGTAACGTAAATCATGAGGACGACCGTCAGTCCCAATGATTGCGTGCAGAACCACAGTGCCTGAGACGTTTGCCACCTGAGCCTCGTGCGGAAGCTCCGGTGTAACTCGATACACCAGCGATTCCGCTTCCGTTTCGCTATCAACGTGAATCCTGCGGGGTACAGATGCGGGCTCAAGCGGCTGCGGAATCTGTGCAGACGCTGGTTCCTGCGCTTGCATCCGTGTGACCCAGACAACGAAACTCAATTTCTCGTCCTTGTATTGTCCCGTGATTTGCCAACAACCAAACACGGGGATGCTGATGAAGCCCATGAATGCATGTTGCCCTGAAATTGGTTCAAATTCGGTGAACGAAGGCGCAGCGCCATCAAGTCTTTGCCCAGTCACTTTGAGTGGACCATCTTTGTAGGAGAACGCTCCGCGCCAAGGTAGCTTATTTTCGTATGCAAAATCACCAGGCCTCGATGGCATCCATCCACGCCAAGTCCCATCGATTGGGAGCATAGTCCACAGCTTTTCGGTGCCGTACGCAGCCACCCTTCCATCGGCACCGATCCCGACTTGCGTGGCCGGGACAGATGTGGAAGGCATCGTTCCCTCTGCAGGCAAGGTTACGTGGCAACTTGCCGGTGGTGCATCCTGCTGTGCCATTGCGCTCACCTGGTTGAGGGTCACTACGATGAACAAGATGGCAATGGCAATTTCGCATCGTGAAAGGCGCATATGACGGCCTCCTAGAGCGAAGTCACAGCATTATAGATGCACGAGATCAACGCACGCATCGATTACGTGGTCAAAACGTTGAACGCCTGATCGGGATAGCTCGGCTGAAATCTGCTGGACGGCGC
>JBLNFC010000391.1:0-12569 GCA_050263355.1 Acidobacteriota bacterium | reverse complement strand
CAGCACCAGGGAACCGGCAAACAACTCCACACGGCGGGCCGTAGGAACATCACATCGAAGCCATTGAGAGCCAGCGCTCATCGATGCAGGTTCCCGAGTACACCTAGTAGGGCAAGGCTTCCCCAAGAAACAATGCTGAGCAAACCGAGGCCGAGGGAAATCAAGGCCCAGAGCTTCGCATTCTTGGAAGCTTGGGTTGCGCCCGCAATATCTCCGGCAGCTACCTTCGTGTTTACCTGGGCTGCATAAATGATCGACACGATACCCGTAGGCAGGCAGCACAAAACCGTGGAGAGGATTGCAAAAACCAGGTAGTTGGGAACGACTGCCCCGGGTTGGTAGCCGGGTGGTTGAATAACCCCGGGCGTGGGTGGCGTGATAGTAGTAGTGGGGCTGGCGCTGCCGTGCATCGGCCTGCCGCATTGGGCGCAGGTTATGGCGTTATCGGGGTTATTTGCTCCACATTGGGTACAGAACACTTCTGTCCTCCGTTTAGCGGTGCTCGACCCGCTCCGACATTTACTCCAGGATTTGTCCGCCTTGGAAACATGCGTCGGCGCTATCACCTAAACTTGCCCGGATCACCGCAGATTCATCCGAACAGAAGGTTCGCCTTCCCGTTTGATTTCTCCGCAACGGACGCGCTACGACGTGGTACTTCTGGACTGCGGCTCCACTTTCGCCTGCTGAACACTGGTCCAGGGTTAAGGCATACCCATTCCTTGTACCGCTCGCCAAGCTAGTATCAATTTTTCCTGCTGATCTTAGTTCGTCCAGGTCGCAAGTGAAACCTTGGTCTGGATGCTCCTGCTGATAGCTGACTTCGGCAGTAGTAACGACGCGGAGAGCAGATATCGCGGATGCCTCGTTGGCGTTCATGCGGGCCCGCAGCAAGTTCGGGATAGCGATCGCAGCAATGATGGCAAACGGAATGACTGCCAGGCCCATGTAGCCCAACACCAATCCTGCAATCGCCAGACCCTGCCCTTGAACACGTCCAGCACTTTTCTTGATCTCCGATAGCGAGAGGTGGCCCAGCACGACGGCTGCGATGGAAGCCGGCAGGATGAAGAAAAAAACTCCACAGACAAGGCTTGCGATGGCTTTTCCGCTGGTTGGGGTGGGAACGCCCGGCATGAGCGGTGGAGGCGCAGTCGCGGTGGCTGCGGAGACGCCCGAAACTGGCCTTCCGCATACCGCGCAAAACCGGTCGCTCGGGGCGAGAGCATTGCCGCACTGCGCGCAATTGGCCAGACAATCTCCTAGACGAGCCCGCGACCTGAGTTCCTGGGGAACGCCCACGTTATCGCTGCGGGTCGTTTGGGTCAACCTGTGAGTAATCAACCTTGCTACCCGGTATTCGGCGGTTTTCCCGATGCTGGGGACCCTGTGTTGAAGTGCTGAACTCAACGTTGCCACAAGCAAGTGATTCTGTTATCGTCGCGCGCAAGAATCGACCCCAGCAAAAGGGACCGGGAACGCCGCATTTCACAAGGAGAAGAAAATGGCTCAATTCTGCAGTTCCTGCGGTGCGCAGATGCCGGATGGCGCGGTGGTCTGTTCTGCTTGCGGAAAAGGAAGTACAACCGCGGCGGTTGCGGCTCAGGCGGGCACGACCGGCGGGCTCGCCGATAACGTGGCCGGCTTGTTGGCGTACATTACGATCATCCCCGCTATCATTTTTCTGGTTATCGAGCCTTACAACAGGAACCGCTTCATTCGCTTCCACTCCTTTCAAAACATATTCTTCTGTGTGGCGTGGATTGTGATCAGCATAGGCTTGGGAATCATTGGACATATTCCAGTTCTGGGTTGGATCACGCTTTTCATTTGGCCATTGATTGGTCTGGCTGGATTCATTCTCTGGCTTGTCCTGATGCTCAAGGCTTACCAGGGACAAATGTTCAAGCTTCCCGTGATCGGCGACATGGCGGAGAAACAGGCCAACACCGCCTAATCTTCTCCGCTGCACGGTTCGCGCGAGATGCTCCCGAGCAGTGCGCATCGTCGCTGAAATGCAGAGGTCCTTCGCTCCGCTCAGGGTGACACGCTCATGCCTGTGCGGGCTTCCGATGTTTCTGAACTGCGCTTGCACATAGCCATCCATCTCTTTTCAGCCTTGACAGAAGTCCCGCCGGATGTCATTCCTATTTACTTTTGATTTGTCGGCGGCGAGCGGATTGTCGCGCCGACTGAAAAGGGAACTGCGTGAAGGTAAAGGTCTTTTACCACGACAAGTGTTTTGATGGGGCGTGTTCGGCGGCTCTTTTTGCGCGTTTTTACCAGGAACGAATTCGCGAGGACGTAGAGTTCATCTTCAGCGGCTTGCTGCACCGGGCCGGTGCGCTATTCGACGAGGCCGACTTTACCGGTGATGAGAACGCTATCGTCGATTTCAAGTATTCCAGCTCCCCGCAAATCACATGGTGGTTCGATCATCACGAGAGTGCATTCCTCACTCCGGGGGACGCCGAGCATTTCGAGCAGGACCAGAGTAATCGCAAGTTTTACGATCCCAGTTTCCGTTCGTGCACCAAGTTCCTGGCCACGGTTGCGGAGCAGCGCTTCGGGTTTAATCCAGCGCCGGTTGCGGAAGTGATCGAGTGGGCAGATATCATTGATGGCGCGCTCTATCCGAATGCGACCAGTGCGGTGGAGATGCGCGAACCGGCGATGAAGCTGACTATGGTCATCGAAACCGCACAGGACCCGGACTTCGTGCCCAAACTGATTACCCTGCTTGCGAACAAGCCTCTGGCTTCAATTTTGGAGGAGCCTTTTGTAGCTCCGCTCCTGCCGCCTCTGATGGAACGGCATCAGCGCTCAATCGGCATCATGCGGGAGCGCACCGAGTTCAAGGATGGAACTATCTTTTTCGATGTCACGGACCATGACCTCGAAGGCTACAACAAGTTCATCCCCTATTACCTGCATCCCGCCTCCATCTACAGCGTCGGGTTGAGTAAGAGCAGCTTTAGAACAAAAGTTTCGGTGGGATCGAATCCGTGGGCGCAGGACGATCGCCTGGTCAACTTGGCCAAAATTTGTGAGCGGTACGGCGGCGGGGGCCACGCGCGTGTGGGAGCGATCTCATTTGATGTTAAGCAAGAAGAGGCGGCGCGCAAAGCTGCTCGCGACATCGTGGAAGAACTGCGGACAAGCGTGCGCAACAATGGAGCCTAGACGTGGGACCTCGGGCGTGTTGTTGATGGTACGGAGCTCTCCGGGAAATGCTCGACTCACTCATTATCCGAGTCTGCTTCATTCATCAGCTTGCCGCGCCTCAAGCAGGTGGTGGCCTTCCCATCCGATGAAAACTTGATTTCTCCGCTTTCGTCGGTGCATAACGCGTGTTGGCCTGCGGCGGAGGTCACGGGCTCGGCAGCAACCTTATAGTGCAGCCCGTCACATCCCGTTATCGCGTAGATGTAGCCCTCCTTCGTTCCGCCGGCTAAGGCCTTATCCACGGGGATCCCATTATTTTCGGGATTCTGGTCCGGCGCGAGGCTGGCTAATTCCGAAAGCGAGCAGGTGTATCCGCGCTCCGGATGCGCGGTATGAAAGCGGCTCTCCGCAGAGACAATCGCGCGCAACGAAAGGTTCGCCGTCGCTTCGTTAGCACTCCGTTGCTTCTTCTTGAGGTCTTTAACCATGCCCTTGAGAAAATCGGGATCGGCCAAAGGCATCCGAACGGACAATGCAATCTCATCCAGCTTCCAAATACCAGCCTCGGTCTTCATGAGAAAGGTCAGGCGTGGAACGAAAGGCAGCGTTTCCTGCCGGCCCTTGCGGTACATGCGGAACGCGAGGTCGATCTGGTTCTCGTCGCCAATGAGGTTGTCTTGTTCGACGGACACCTCAAACTTCTCCTGCGTTTGTGGGTTCTCGTTCATTAGCAATATCGGGCCGGTCTCGAATGTCTGGAAATTAGAGCCACCGGCATGAGCTTGCGCAGAGATCATGGCGACCTGCGCAAGAAAACCCGAGCCGTCGGGCATGTCGAGTTGCTGCAGTGCTTTTTTCGTGATGTCGGGAAGGTGCTTCTCGAGATGATTGGGAGTTGTACCCAAGAACATCTCCAGCAAAGCTTGCCGGGGTGATTGCGGCGGCGGAGGAGGCGGCGTCTGCGCTGGCTGTCCCCAAACTGTAAGGCTCAGGAGTAACAGTGAAATAGGAAGGGTTCGGCGCATAGATTGAACTCCATGACTGCTAAGTTGATCTAAGCATGACAAACGTCGGGTAGACGCACCAGTTCAACTTCAGAGGGGATGTTACTTTCGGCTAAGTTCCGGACCACGGTAACACACGGAATTTGGTTTGTCCGTGACCTTCGCACGAAGTACATTGCAGGAAGTTACATGCCGCGCGTGCTGATCATAGGATACGGAAATCCGATGAAGTCGGATGATGGCTTGGGGTGGTATGTGGCCCAAGCGCTGTCGGTACAGATAGTTTCGCCGGACGTTAAGGTGATTTGCTCTCAGCAGCTCACTCCTGAGAATTCGGAGGAAGCAAGCCGCACGGAGCTGGTCGTCTTCGTCGACGCAAGGGAAGGAGGCTCGCCCGGAGAAATCCACTGTGAAGCCATTCACCTGGATGCGGGTGGCTCGCGATCGTTCATTCACACCCACGATCTCTCTCCAGCTGCAATTCTGCAACTGGCGAACGACCTTTATGGGAAAGCTCCCCGGGGTTTCCTTGTCACCGTTTCGGGTCAAGAATTCCAGGACGGGGATTCTCTTTCTGAGCCCGTTAGTTCGGCATTGCCAAACGTAGTCGCTCGCGTTAAAAAACTCATCTCAGATGACTAGCTTGGGCGATGCCGTCCCGCCACGCGCGAAGCCGCGCACTTTGCTGACCGTTTCCCAAGCCGAGTTCAGAACATGAACCAGGAGCCCGCAAAAACGTATCTGTACAATGAAATGGTGTTTCCCGACCAGCAAGGGCTGAAGGAGGCGAGTGAAGACTCTGTTCCTCCTAAGCAGCACCACCAGCACCTTCAGATTCGTGGTCTGGATCCCAAGCACAAGAAAGGCCTGCGTACCGTTGCGACCATTGAATTCAGCAAGGGAGTAGCTGCCGTTCTACTGGCGTTTGGGCTCCTCTCGCTTCTTCATAAAGATCTTTGGGATGTCGCCGATAGCCTCCTGCAATTCTTTCACATCAATCCCGATCATCACTTCGCTCAGGCTTTTCTTGATCTGGCGGATCGGGTAACAGATCGCCAACTTTGGGGCTTTGCGGGGGGTGCGTTCGCCTACTCGGCGATACGGTTCGTCGAGGCCTATGGTTTGTGGAGAACCCGAGTCTGGGCAGAGTGGTTGGCCATTTTGTCGGGATTGATCTATTTGCCTTACGAAATCCATGGTGTAATCCGTAAATCGACTCCATTCCGCTGGAGCGTGATCCTTATCAACTTGGCCCTAGTCTCGTACGTCGCCTACGTTCGCTTCTCAGAGGAGAGGCGGCGCAGACAGACGAGGAGTGTCTAATACTCCAGAGGGAGTTCCCGACCCCGCAGTCAGATCTCTACCGGAATGCCCCTAGTGTACGTACACGTTTGCCTGTATCGCCGCTTACGAGCGCGCATTATCTACTGTTCGGACAACGCGAAGATCCGTCAGAGCCACTTCTCGCCCCGATTTACCATGTCCGGCACGTCGCAAAGGGCAAGGTAAAGAGGGAAAGACTGTGGATCGACGCAGTTCAAATAGAAAAACGAGAAGAGGAGAGCAAGAGATGAAGAATCTGATTGGGATGTTAGCAGTAATGCTGCTGGCTAGCGCGTTCGTCGTGGCCCAGAGCCAAGACACCAGCTCCAGCCAGTCGGCAGGCTCGACAAGCGGCCAGGGATCGAGCGCCAGCTCGCAATCCAGCCCGTCGTCGGCCGGACAGAGTTCCAGCAGCACATCGTCCACTGACCAGAGCTCGACTGATCAGTCTGGTACCAAGAAGGCAAAGAAGCACCACAAGAAGAAAGACTCCGCGAGCAGCAGCAGCGACTCCAGCATGAGCGGCAGCGGTTCGAGCGGCTCCGGCATGGGCAGCAGCGGCTCCGGCAGCAGCACTGGCAGCGGCAGCAGCACTGGTAGCGGCAGCAGCACTGGCAGCGGCAGCAGCACGCAGAACCCGCCGCAGCAGTAAGCAACGCCCCGGCACCCGAAGTAATCTTCGATGTGCCACATGAGAATCAGGGCGAGGGCATCGAGCTCTCGCCCTTTTTCTTTGTTTTCTTTGTCCAATGCTTTGCTACGAGCGGCTCCGAAGCGATTCGCAGAATCGACCATTCGCACATTCTGCGTACGAGACAATCGTCTTCTACGATGCCCAGCGTTACTCCTGGGGGACGCACGCGTGAACACCAAGCGGCTCGTGCCGTATAATCTTCAATAGTTCCACTTCATCTACAAACGGACCTCGGGCGACCCTATTCGCTCTTATCCACAAAGGAAGGATGGGAATGGCCACAACTGATGTATCGCTCCATGAGGCCTCTGGGCATCAGGAGCAGCAGCGCGTCACCAACGACATGAGTATCCAGGTCGCGACGGTGAACGGTTCCGGATCACAGAGTTCCAACACAGTTCTTCTCCGCAGCATTTTTCAGATGGGTGTACCCGTCTCCGGCAAGAATCTGTTCCCCTCCAATATTGCGGGACTGCCTACCTGGTACACCATCCGGGCCAACAAAGACGGCTACATTGCGCGCAAGAAGGAAATCGATTTCCTAGTGGCCATGAACCCGGAAACCGCGCAGGAAGACGTGAAGTCGCTCGCATCTGGCGCGGTTGTCGTATATGACGAGCCTCTCAATCTCAGCGCCATCCGGAACGACCTGATCTTCTACTCCGTGCCTTACGACAAGTTGGTGGCCCCGGTGTGTCCGGAGGCTAAGCTGCGCAAGTTAGTGCGCAACATGATTTACGTCGGCGTCGTGGCCAAGCTGCTGAACATTGAGATGGCCGAGGTAGAGAAAGCCATCCGCAAGCAGTTCGCCTCGAAGGCCAAGGCCGCGAACCTGAACCTCGCAGCTGTACAGGCCGGCTTCGATTACGCCACCGCCAACTTGCCGAAGCGCGACCCCTATTTCGTGAAGCGGATGGACAAGACTGCCGGCAAGATCATCATCGACGGCAATTCCGCAGCGGCACTGGGCTGCATGTTCGCCGGTGTAACGGTGGTCAGCTGGTATCCGATTACGCCGTCGTCGTCGCTTCCCGAGACATTAATCGAATACATGAAGGAATACCGCATAGGAGATGACGGCAAAGCCAGTTTTGCCATCGTTCAAGCGGAGGATGAACTCGCCGCAATCGGCATGGTGATAGGAGCAGGCTGGGCTGGGGCTCGCGCCATGACAGCAACGGCTGGGCCTGGAATCTCACTGATGGCCGAATACGCCGGTTTGGCCTATTACACCGAAGTTCCCGGAGTGATCTGGGATATCCAGCGCGTAGGCCCATCTACGGGACTGCCTACACGGACGTCGCAAGGGGACATCCTCTCGACTGCGTTTCTTTCACATGGGGACACAAAACATATCCTGCTGATTCCGTCATCGGTGGAAGAGTGCTACACGATGGCGGGCGAGGCTTTTGATTTGGCCGAACAATTCCAGACGCTCGTTTTCGTCATGTCGGATCTGGATCTCGGTATGAACAACTGGATGTCAGATCCATTCAAGTATCCGGAAAAGCCGTTGAATCGCGGTAAGGTTTTGGGCAGGGAAGAGCTTGATAAGCTGGGCGGATTTTCGCGCTATAAGGACGTGGACGGCGACGGCATTCCCTATCGCACGCTACCCGGAACCGATCATCCCGCGGCTGCATATTTCGCTCGCGGAAGCGGTCACAACGAGAAGTCCCAGTACAGCGAACGTCCTGACGATTTCGAGCGCAACATGGAGCGCATTAACAGGAAATTCGAAACAGCGCGCTCATTCGTCCCGCGTCCGGAGATCGTTCAAACCGGCAAATCGAAGATAGGAATTATTGCTTACGGAACGTCTCATTGGGCGATCACCGAAGCTCGCGATCAGCTGCGCAAGGAATACCAGGTGGAAACGGATTACCTGCGGCTGCGCGCGTATCCGTTCACGCGCGAGGTGCACAACTTCATCGAGCAACACGATCGCGTATATGTAGTGGAGCAGAACCGGGATGCGCAGATGCTGAGCCTGCTGAAGCTCGACGCTCGGCCGGAACTCGTGACGCGCCTTCTGAGCGTGGCCCACATCCACGGGCTTCCGCTTGACGCGCGATCCGTGACCGACGAAATCATGACCATGGAGGGCAAGTAAAAATGGCGAGCACGCCGACCAGTACTCCCACGCCCAAGACCAACCGCATCGGCCTGCAGGTAATTGAATATCGTGGCGGCAAGACCACGCTGTGCGCCGGCTGCGGCCACAACGCCATCTCGGAGCGCATTATCGATGCCATGTACGAAATGGGTGTGAAGCCGGAGCGCGTAGCCAAATTGAGCGGCATCGGTTGCTCTTCCAAGAGCCCAGCCTATTTCATGAGTCGTTCGCATAGCTTTAACTCCGTCCATGGACGCATGCCTTCACTCGCCACCGGGGCCATCCTGGCCAATCGAGACTTGATGGCCTTAGGGGTGAGTGGCGATGGTGATACGGCGTCGATCGGTATTGGACAATTCGTACATCTCATGCGGCGCAATCTGCCCATCATCTACATCATCGAGGATAACGGCGTATATGGGCTCACGAAAGGCCAGTTCTCGGCGACGGCTGACCTGGGATCGAAGCTCAAGAGTGGCGTGATCAACGACCTTCCGCCCATCGATACCTGCGCTATGGCCATCGAACTTGGTGCAACGTTCGTGGGGCGCTCCTTCTCAGGGGACAAGAAACAGCTGCTCAGCATGCTGAAAGCTGCGATTGCGCATAAAGGCACCGTGATGCTGGATGTGGTTTCGCCCTGTGTCACCTTTAACGATCACGAGGGTTCCACGAAGTCGTACAAGTACATGAAAGATCACGAAGAGCCGCTGCATGACATTAACTTCGTTCCGTCGTTTGAGGAGATCAACATTGAATACGATCCCGGCACGACGTTCGACGTAACCATGCACGACGGCTCACGCTTGCGCTTGCACAAACTGGAAGAGGATTACGATCCTACTAACCGCATTCACGCCGTGAAGCGCCTGATGGAAGCTCACGAAAAGAACGAGGTGCTGACCGGCGTTCTCTACGTCAATGCGCAGGCACCGAGTTTTATCGACATGCTCAACATCACGGAAGAGCCCTTGGCGACCTTGCCGGAGTCAAAAGTGCGTCCCGGCCGGGAAGTGCTGGAGCAGGCGATGGAAGAATTGCGGTAGCGCGATTCTTGGCGTAATTCCAAAAGGTCGCGGAGAATATTCGTTCCATTCACGATTAAGTTTGGGAATCGCTGATCCAGGTGCTTTTGTGGACCCGTTAGCTCAATTCAAGCAAAGCCAAAAAGAAGGTTGGGCCAATTTCGCGCCCTTGGAGGCACTGACCACTCCAACGGCGGCACGATTGGTGCGCTTCGCCAATATTCAATCGGGGCAGCGTTGTCTTGATGTTGGTTGTGGCACAGGTGTGGTCGCCATCACTGCGGCACGGCTTGGCGCCAGAGTGAGCGCGGTCGACCTTACCCCGGAATTGCTTGCGCGTGCTCGCGAGAATGCAACCATAGCTGGCGTAAAGGTCGACTGGCATGAAGGAGACGCCGAACAACTGCCTTACGGTGACGTCCAATTCGACGTGGTCGTGAGCCAGTTCGCCCACATTTTTGCACCGAGGCCCGGCGTGGTCACTGCCGAGATGCTGCGCGTCTTGAAATCTGGGGGCACGATCGCTTTCTCAACCTGGCCGCCAGAGCAACTGGTTGGACGCACGATGGCGCTGGGGGCCCGCTTCATGCCTCCGCCGCCACCCGGAGTCGAGCCTCCTACCTTGTGGGGCACTCCTGAGATGGTCCGGCAACGCCTCGGATCTGCGGTGAAAGACATTACCTTTGAAACCGACACTATGCGGGTTCCCGCACTGAGCCCGCAACACCACCGGCTCAACGTCGAGCGTACCGCCGGACCCATGATCAAGTTAATCCAACAGCTGAGTGCCACGAACCCACAGGGGCTAGAAGCATTTCGCCAGGATTACGACAAGATCGTGGCGGAGTATCTTCACGACAACGTGGTGCAGCAGCAGTATTTACTTACGCGCGCCGTGAAATGCTGAGCAATCGCTACCTGCCACCTCACGGATGTAACTGCTTTCGTGTACTTTACATAATATCTGTTATCGGACATTGCTGGTAACTCAACTGCAATGCGCCGTATTTTGTCTGCTTGACAACCAGAGACTCCGGGTTGCACCATCCGGCCATCATGAAATGCCGCTTTCTTCTTTGTCCGCTGCTGTGCCTGGGTCTTCTACCCAGTTCACTAGCCCAAAATGCCTCGCCAACATCTTCCCCGAAGCGTCCGCCGATTGTTGGCGTCGCGCATATCGGGCTCCGCACCGATGACATTGCCACTGCTCGCAAATTTTACGGCGGCATCCTGGGATTTCAAGAGCCCTTCAGTCTCGACAAATTGCCTGAGGACGGAACCGGGCTTTTGCTGACATATTTCAAAGTAAACGATCACCAGTACATTGAAGTCTTTCCTGAGCTCAAGGGTCCCAAGCAGGACCGTCTCTCCCACATATCGTTTGAGACCACCGACATCGACCAGCTTCACGCCTATCTAAAGGCTCAGGGCGTCAAAGTACCTGAGAAACTCGAGCCCATGCAGGATGGGAACCGCGGCTTCGGTGTCTTCGATCCTGATGGCCATGACGGGGAGTTCATTCAATACATGCCGGGTTCGATCCATAGCCGCAACTTTGGCAAGTTTGTGCCCGCCAGCCGGATCTCCCAACGCATGATTCATGTGGGGGTGGTTGTGAAAGACCGTGCGGCCGCCGACCATTTCTATAAAGATATTCTGGGCTTCCAGGAAACATGGCATGGCGGCATGGACGACAAGTCAACCGATTGGGTCGACATGCGGGTTCCGGACGGCACAGACTGGCTGGAGTACATGCTGAACGTTCAGAATCCCGATCCTAAGGAGCTCGGAGTGATGCACCACTTCGCCCTGGGAGTTCCTAGCGTGAATAGTAGTTATCAGGAACTCCTAAAGCATGACTTTAAGCCCGAAGAGAAGCCGGAGATTGGCCGAGACGGCAAGTGGCAATTAAATCTTTACGACCCCAACTTCACACGGGTGGAATTGATGGAACCCAAGCCGGTACAGAAGCCCTGCTGCTCGGAGATGAAGCAGTAAGGCGCATTGCAGATTGGAGATTGCCGGATGCAGATTTGGTCGCCGTCAAAGTGTCCGACTTCCCTTCCGAGCGTTGATGATTTCCGATTTCACAGATCATTACAGATCATTAATGAGCAATTGGCCGCGCCGCATCCACTGCCAGCACAATTTTGGGATGAAACAGCGTTCCAGCCACTCGTGTAGCGATAGCGATCAGTTCTTTCTGGCTGGCGAACACCTTGACTTGCCGTGCCCGCGAGAGTTCCGGCAGATTGACCGGACGTCCATTACGGATGAGCGCGACACTGGCTTCGCTTGCGGTGACGGATGGCATTGCCGGCAGCAACTTCCGCGGATGAACAAAGACTTCATCCAGCGGCTGAAGTTCGATCAGCGACGTGAGTCTCTCCAGGCTGAGAGCGTCAGCCAGAGAGAATTCCGCGACTGCGGTCCTGCGCAAGGAGGCCAGGTGCGCGCCGCACCCCAGCCTCTGACCCAAATCATGTGCAACCGACCGCATGTAGGTACCGGAAGCAACGTGGGCGCGGAACGTCGCGTAATCGCCTTCACACGCGGTGATCTCAAAGTCTTTAATCTCGACCTGAACGGGCTTGAGTTGCACCTCTTTATGTTTGCGAGCCAGCTTGTAAGCAGGAACTCCATGGATCTTTTTCGCTGAATACGTCGGTGGTATCTGTTCGATCACGCCACGAAAATGAATCGCCAGTGACCTAAGCTCATCCAGTGATACTGACACCGGGTTTGCGGGGCCAGCTGGGTCGCCCTGTGCATCATAGGTGTCGGTGGCGAATCCGAAGCGGATTTGACCCTCGTATACTTTTTCCGAGGCATTGTAGAACTGCGCCAGGCGGGTGAAGCTGCCGAGCACGAGAGGAAGAACACCGGTGGCGAGTGGATCCAGGGTGCCGAGATGGCCAACTGATTTCTGGTTAGCGATGCGCCGGACCCGATTAACCACGTCGTGCGAGGTCAGCCCAGCGGGCTTGTCGATAATGAGAACGCCGTTCAAGGAAATCCGATAAATGGCTGATTTATAAGCTGGTGGTCGAACCGGCAGTACGGACCCGCAGCACACCATCTTACAAATTACCAAATTATCCGAACGAAATGATTCCTCTGCGAGATGATACACCGCGATTCAGTACGCCCTACGTGACGTACTTCATTATCGCTTTGAACATCCTGGTGTGGTTTTACGAGCTTATGCTTGGCGGACAAAGCCATCGTGCGCTCGACCGTTT
>JBLNFC010000390.1:0-4916 GCA_050263355.1 Acidobacteriota bacterium | reverse complement strand
TCCAACAGGTTCTCGCTCTTGTCCTCACCCATTTCTTCGTCGGTCATCTTGACACGTCCCGCTGTTACCGGACTCTCCGTCTCCGGAACCAGCATTTTGGACATTAGCAATGTGCCCGGCGCTGTCATGATCACGGCGGCCAGCAGGTGTTTGGCCTCGATCCCAAAGGCGATATAAGCGGCCATTACAGCTCCGCTGATATGGGCCATGCCGCTGGTCATGATGGTCATCATTTCGGAGCGAGTCAGCCTGGGCAGAAACGGTCGAATCGTCAGCGGCGCTTCGGTGCAGCCGAGGAAGATACTGGCGGCAACATTGAGGGATTCGGCCCCGCTCGTTCCCATAAACTTCATCATCACCCGTGCCATCTGCCGGATGATGAACTGCATGATTCCGTAGTGATAAAGAATCGCGAAGAATGCAGCGACGAAGATGATCGTGGGCAGCACCTTGAATGCGATGTACACCGGCTGCCCCGGCTTTCCCAAATCACCGAACAGAAAGGTCGATCCCGCATAGGAGTAACCGAGGAACCTCGTGATCAGAACGCCAAGCCAGCCGAACACTCTCCTGCCAAATTCCACGCGCAGCACCAGGAAAGCGAAAATGATCTGGAGTGCGAGTCCCCATGCTACGGTTCGTGCCCGGATGGCTTTTCGATTGGTGGAGAAGAGATATGCCAGGCCCACCATGCTCAGCAGGCCGAGTATGCCGGTCAGACGACCCAAATGGATATCCTCTTAGGATCAGATGGAAGGCGAATTCTAACACTCAGGCCTGTCACGCCCTTCAGTTGCTCAGAACTGCTTTTCGAAACTCACGAACTCGGTTTCCAGTCGCCATTGCATTCGGGCACGCTCGCTGCTGTCGAGAAAGTGACGGCAGCCCGGGCTGGTTAACCGAGAAGGATTATCTGACGCGCAGGCATTCGCGCGACGCAGAGCGTGGGCATCCGCCCACAGACTCACGCCGGATAAAAAGCTGTGCTCCAAGCTGGTGCGAGCCAGCGTCTTCAATTCCAGATAAGAGAGTTTGTAGCTCTGCGTCGCCCGCAAGTACTCAGTTGTCATATCGGCGCGTGAGACGCCCTGATCATCAGTTGCTAGAGCCACTGGAACTCCATATTTCCCATAAATCGGGAAGGGGTGATCCTCGTTGCGGACGCCGAGTATCACGTCGTTGCTGGTGAGGCAAATCTCCACCTGGACATTGCGCTTTGCCATCTTCTTCAACAAGCCCAGCGCATCGTCTTCATACATGACGCTGGTACCGTGTCCAATGCGTTCTGCGTGCCCGCGCTCGATCGATTCACGTATGTGAAACCGAAGTCCCTCTGGTGGAACCAACCCGGGAGCCAATTCGCCTGCATGAAGGCTGATATGAACTTTCGGGTATACCTGGTGCAGGTAGTCGAGCATGTGCATGTGTACATCGAAATCGTGCATTGGCACATACCAGTCTTCCGGCATGACAAGGTTCAGTCCCACGAAACGTGGGTCGGCCCGAGCAAGTTCGAAGCCAAGCAGGATTTGAGCGAACACCGATTCGCGCGGCAGTCCTCGCAAGACCTGATATAGGTACCGCACCTGCACCGCGCACCCGGGAGCGGCGTCCTTGGTGTCACACTTTAGAACCGAGCGCATCTGCGCTTCGTCTCGATCGAGTTTTTTCCGAGTGTCTGCGATGACCTCTTTCAGACCGCCGCCGAGTAACTTTTGCCGCATGCTGGCGAGATCATCATTCCAGGCAAGCTTGGCGCCGAGATTGGCTGATTCCATTGTGTCAGCCGTGTGCATCAACTCCAGATACTGCAGGTGATCCTCCACCGCCCTGGACGCGGCTTCTGCCAGCTCCTCGCCCACATGGTTCAAGGTTGCAAGCAGGAATTTATCGAAAGTACCGAAGAAGTGATCGTGTGCCGATTCCTCGCCAAGATTCCAGTTCCGCATCGACCAGGCGTCGATAATCTGGTTGTAGAGCACGTGGTCACGATAGGCGCAGGCGATCGCGGGCTTGCTGGCGTACTTTTCGCAAGGATCACAGGGCGGTGCAATCAGAAACGAAGTTGTGTGGTCCACGCACAGTCCATCTTCGGCGGCGAAATCGATCCATGACTCGGCATAGATTGCACCCGAAAGATGGTTGTGCAGGTCTCCTCCTTTTGGCATCCGGCGCAAGAAGGCCAGCAGCAGCGGGGGTTGGGTGCGAACCGAATCCATGTATCGTGCGGTGCGCTGCTCCGGTGTCAATCTTGACTGGCCAAAACTGACGGAGGACGCCAGCAGTAGTACACACAAGCTCAACGGGGTTATCCGGAGCGCACTGAAGACTACGAGCACAGAAACATCCTCCCAATGGAAAACCGCATTGTAACGCCTGGGAGTCTTTCGTCCCGATCTCGCAGACACGGTGAGCCGGCGGAAATGCTTTGAGGAACGAACCCCCCATCTACCGCTATTTCCGACATGATTTGCACAACAGTCACACTGATCTGCCGCTTCACGCTAGGCAACCAGTACTTTGAAGTTCCGTGCAAATCACGCGCTAAAGTTCGCACTGCTCGCGGGTTGCGCGGACTATTGCAGAATCACTGCACCAATTCTGGTCAGGCCCTTGTGGACGAGCTGCACTCGATTGATTTCAAACAAGATAAAAAGTGCGGTTTTTGTTTGACTGTAAAAGCAGAAAGAGTAAAAACACACTCGTTCTTTGACAACTTCTGATGTTTTCCCGGTTGGTGTGGCGTCCGGGACTCAAGCAGAGATCACCTTTCAGACCGCGAGGAATGAAGGGAAGGTCGGCAAGGGTCTATAGCAAAGCGCTGGTCGAGGAGAACAGGAAACATTGTCGAAGGCAATATAGAGTCCCAAGGCGTTGAACAGATTTATCCAGTTGGCGGTAAGCCCGGAGCCCAAGTACAAATCGCGCTAACGCAACTCACAAGGAAGCGAAAGCAGCAGGTTTGGCGAGGGTCTAAAAGCGAACTACTGGCTGAGACGAATGGGTTCAACAGCACCTTGGGACTCTTAACTTTTGCACACTCCAGGGGGGGAAGTCGGCCATTCCACCTCTCATCCTGAGCGGGCGAAGGACTTCTGCATTTAACTCTCACCTGACTACGCCGTTATTCAATTATTACTGGAGTAGTTATGGTGGAAAGCTGACGACCAGTGGCTCGGGGGTTTGCACTCGGCTCCTATATATCGCGTGCCTGGCCGATATCTCCGCGATCGCGTCCGCGTGAACCACATATCTGCCCCGTGGTAGCGTTGAGCTGAACGGAATCTCGATTTTGAGGTTATCCGGCTTCAATTCGAACCGCTGATAAGCGAGCGCAAACGCCTTACCATACTCATTCACTGCGACAATAATCACGGTCTGATCAAACGCGTCCCTGGTGCCGTTGGCGACCTTGACTGCGCCAGAAATCTTGTCCTGGTCTACGTGCGGCTCAGTGAACCACTCCAGCGACAACGCTTCGACTGAGCCGATAGCAAAGTTTCGAGTAGCCGTATGAGGCGGCTCCGCTGAATCACTTACTGTGACCACGAATTCAAACTGTCCCGTTTCGGCAGGAACGCCGGATATCAATCCAGTCGTCGCATTGAGGTCGACACCGTTGGGCAGTTCGCCACCGGTCACTTCCCAGCGATATGGCGGAACACCGCCCGTCGCCTCCAACGTAAAGTCGTACTGCTGTCGAGGTGCGGCGGTAGGCAGAGCCTGACTCGTGATAGTAAGGGTCGGGGCTGTAGTTCCGGGCGTCTGACCGAACGCAGCGGAGATCAAGAGTACGACGACAAAAGCGGAGATGATCCGTCGAACGGCGACACTCTGTTTCCTCAACGACTTCATTTTGCCGAGACCGGTTCGCCTTGCCACGTCATCGATTGCCATTCTGACCTCGCGCACGAGTGGTCGCTCTAAATATGCCACTTCTGTGTGTGCTGCGCCTCCGCGGTGAACTCTTTGATGCCCCCTGTCCCCGAGTGCCGTTTCGGTAAGTATCCTGTCTCAAGGTCACGTCTCCCCTCGACGCCTACTCTCTCCTCAAGGTACTCTATCTAGTTTGCTTGGGGGCGATAGCATGCGGGAGGCCGTCGAACGACTCTGGCCGGAGATTAATTGGATTCAGAACCCGACGTTGCGCGAGCAGGTAACACAATCCTGGATCAAAGCCCTGGAGCGCAGTCCGCTTAAACCTGACGACCTCAACCAGATTCCGTTCACGCTGCTTGTTCCTAATTGCCCCATCACCTTCATGGAGCACAAACGCTGCGTCGTTCACATTGCTCGCGATAGCGCGAGGGCTATGCGAGGTTTCATGGGTCGCGCTCTGCCGATTGACGAGGATGTCGTAATCGCCGGTGCGATCCTGGTCGATGTTGGCAAGCTCTTGGAATACGAACTGGGCCCCGATGGGCAAAGCCGCCAGAGTGAGCGCGGCGAGGCTCTACGTCACCCGTTTACCGGAGTCGCACTCGCCATTGAATGTGGGATACCTGACGCCGTCTGCCACATCATCGCAGCTCATGCGGCGGAGGGCGATCTGGTCAAGCGCACGACGGAAGCTTTTATCGTGCATCACGCTGATTTCATGGCATTTTTACCTTTCAAAAATCCTAAGAACGTCCGAGTGAAGTAGTAAGGAGCGCGCCCGTGTCCGCCAAAGAAGCCGTCGCCACTAAACACACCATCACCGCGATGATGTCTCGTTGGGCTGCGGGAGTGAAGTTCCAGGACCTCTCGAAAAACGCCGTTTACCAAGCCAAGCGTTACCTGCTCGACTCCGTTGGCTGCGCTCTCGGCGGCTACCAGCAGCACGATGTAAAGATCGCGCTCGAAGTCCTCGATGAGATCGCGGGACGCGGGCCCGCGACCGTCATTGGCAGAGGAAAGAAGATCGATCCCGTTTC
>JBLNFC010000389.1:0-11075 GCA_050263355.1 Acidobacteriota bacterium | reverse complement strand
TCGTGATTGGGGTTGTCGATGTCGATCTTGATCCGATACACAAGCGTGACGCGCTCTTTGTAGGTCTGCACGCTCTTGGGAGTGAACTCTGCCGTCGAAGCAATAAACGAAATGCGCCCGTGATATTGCTTTCCAGGGTAGGTGTCGGTCGTGATCGTGGCATCCTGGCCCCAGCGAATGCGCCCGAGATCGGTTTCAGCGATGTAAGCACGTAGCCAGATGTGATCAAGATCGGCAAGGGTAACAATCGGAGTGCCGGGAACCACCACTTCCCCCAGCTCCGCCTGACGCACCGTAATCACTCCAGCCGATGGCGCTCGCAGAGTGGTGTAATCGAGGTTGACCTTCGAGAGACCCAGGTTCGCACGCGCCTGCTGCACATTCGCACGCGCCACCGCAATGTCTTCCTTCCGGCTTCCTTCCACAGACTGGTTGTACCGCTGCTTTGCCGCTTCGAAGTTGGCTTGCGCGCGTTTCAGCGCGGTTTCGGCTTGGTCCCGGTCCTGGGCGGAAACCGCGTCTCGGCGAAAGAGCTGTTCCGCCCGGTTGTAGTCAAGCTGACGCTGCCGCGCCTCCGCCTGTGCGTCGACCATATTCTGCTGTGCAGCTTTGATTTCCTGCTCACGCGTTCCTGCCAATACCAGGGCCAGGTTCGACTCTCGCACGCCCACGGTAGCCTGGTCGATCCGAAGCTTCTGCGTGTAATCGGCATCATCTAATCGAGCCAGCAGGGCGCCGCGCTCAACCTGCTGGCCTTCTTCCACCGGCAGCTCGGCGATGCGTCCCTGCACTTTGAAACCAACCAGGCTTTCATGAGCCTCAATATTGCCCGACAACGTGATTTGGTTCGCGGGTTCAGTTCTTTTAGAACGACGATAGAAGTACACCGCCGCCGCTATTACTGCCACCGCGACAATCAACATAAGAATGTGTCGTTTCATCGTTAGAACCTCATCGTCATGGCGCATGCCGGAGAACATTCATTCTGGTGGCCTACGGCTTTCCCAGGTATTGCCCGATGTTCTTCTCTGCGTTTCCCGCGGCCCGCGCCAAGGCGAACTTCGCGTCAACGTGCCCCGAAACCGCGACGATATAGTTCTCCTGCGCCCGGGCCAGTTCGTCCTGCGCCGTAGATACCTCAACATTGTTGGTAACTCCCGATTGAAAGCGATCTTGCGCCAGCTCCAGTTCTCGCTGCGCCAGATCCTGTCCATCTTTGGCCACCGCGACCTGCTCGGAAGCCGACTGTAAATTGAGTAAAGCCTCTTGGATCTCTTGCTCGATGCCCAGGCGCAGATCTGCAATCTGTTCTTCAATCCGCTTCACCCGGCTGGCTAGTTCCTGGGCTTCACCGCTACGATCACGATCGAACAGCGTGACATCCAACTGGCCTTGGATAAGACCCAGACCTTGTGCGCTTCCGATGCTTCGCCCCAGAGCTCCATAGTTGCCGTTGACACTGAGCTTGGGCAGATAGCGCGCGCGGCTGGCGCCTTGTTGCTCCAGCAATGCTTCTCGCTGAGCACTCAGCGACTGGTAATCGGGACGCGACTGCAAGGCGGCGGGTAGGAGCGTGTCCAGCGGAGGCGCCGCTTTGGGCTCATAGCGCAGCGGCTCCGCTAACTCAATCGGACTACTGGGCCTCATGCCCAAATTGCGCGCCAACGCGAGCAGTGACTGTTTATATTGATTCTGTGCAACCAGAAGAGCCTGCTTGTCGTTGGCTAGCTGCACCTGCGCGCGCAGCAGATCAACTCCGGTAGCCGTGCCGGCATCGTGTTTATCCTTGGCCAGCTTGTAAAGAATGTTCGAGGTATTTACCCGCGCTTGCGCAGCATCGACCCGCGCCGCTGCCGATTGCGAATTCAGATACAGCCCTGCTATGGAACGGATGACCAAGTCCCGCGCATCTTGATAGTCCAACTTGCCTGCCTCTAGTGCGCGTTCGCTGGCCTTCAGGCTGCGATAGCTCTGCAGGTCTACGATGTTCTGATCTGCATAAACCCGGAAGTCGAAATTAGAAAAGGGACCCACCACCTCCGGTACTCCGGGAAACGAAATTCCGAAAGCCCGCAGGTTACGGCTCTGAACATTGGCATAGCTTTGTCCGCGTACTCGCGGCAGCAGGGCGGCCGAAAGGCGGCGTGTCCTCGTACCCTCTGTTTCTTCCACGCGCGTTTCCGCCACGAGCACGCTGAGGTTCGCCTGCAGCCCTCTTTCGATGGCATCGTGCAATGTGAGGCGAAGCGGGTGAGACGCTTGCGCTTGAGTCAGTCCACAACAGTTCACTAGCAGCAACAGAACCATGACAGTATTGCGAATAGAATTCATCGCACGACTCTCATTCGGGGAGCGGCAATGGCCCTCCAGAAGTGTTGGAACGTGTCCTCCAGTGCGATCGATAGCTTCGGTTCTCCACGCAGCGACCAGAGCAGAAGAGTGCCCATAAAGGACTGCTGCAGTTGCAAAGCAACTTGCTCGGGTTTCAATTTGGAGTTGATCTCGCCCCGCTGCTGTCCCAACGCGACCACCCGGGCCGCCATCCGCCGGCCCTCCGACAGGTTGCGGTCCATCTGCTTGCGGATCCGTTCACTCGCCAGGAAAGAGGAGATCAAAGCCCGTGCCAGTTCCGGGCTGCGCGCCGGCTCTTCAGAAACGCGCTGCAACAGATGCCGCAGAGTGGCGTGAATCGAATTCTTCGCTGATTCCGCTTCCTGCAGTGCTTCCCGCACCTTGCCCAGCTGGATCTCCGCTACCACGCTTAGGACATCGTCTTTGCTTTCGAAATAGTTGAAGAACGTTCCCTTACCCACATCAGCGGCTTCGGTAATATCTTCCACCGTCACATTGGGAAATCCGCGCTCGGCGAATAGCTGCAAAGCACAGCGAAACAAGCGGACGCGTGTTTCCGCAGCCCGCCGTTCTCTTCGATTCATCGACTTCAGGTGCGGAAGGTCCTCGGTAGCTAGCGCTTCCAAAAGCGCAGCAAACTCGGCATGGTGACTGTTCGTCATAAGCGACCTATATTCATATCCGACTAATGGTCATTATTGACGCCTAGCCAGACTATGTCAAGAGCGGAAAGCAAACTTTTTCAGACGAGACTCACGAAAATCTCGAGTGCGTCCTCAGGAGGGCAGGCGCAGGAATCCAACCCCAGAACGGGGGCCCTGGTAGATCTCAGATCGTGGACGCGCGTCCATCAGCTATGGCGTTGTAACGTAGACCGCGGACGTAACCCAAGTCCCGCGCGTCCTGTCGTAGGTTTGAACCGAGATGCGGTGGGTTCCTGAATTCCCGATCGTGATTTTCGTGCCGGCAGGCAAGGCGCTGACACTCGGGAAATCCGCGTACTGTGCGCCGTCTACATAGATCTGCATGTGACTTGCGCTGTCGGGGCCCGAGGCTTTCGCCGATATTCCGAAAGTACCAGAAACGTGACTACCGTCCAGTGGACTGGTTATCTGCGTGATCTCACTGGTAGGCCCGCCAAACGTGTTGGGAAAATTCAGCTTGAACTGATTATGGCTGTCCGTCTTGTAAGCGGGAATTCCCGCCGGAAAGTTTGCCGGTCGAGTCGCAATCGACGGTGAGTAGGTAAAGATGGAAACGGTCTTGTTCTTCGGGCTCACCGTCAGGATTCGCAGATAACCGTAACCGAAGTATCCGCCATTTCCCCGCCCTTGAAAATCAGAGAGCATTTGAATGGGCCGATACGGATTCGAACACAGCGTGGTCCACGACTGAACCGAGCAGTCCACATAGCCAACCCCGTTATAGCTCGGCACACCAGGATAATTGCCAGGTTTCGGGTTGCGCACATGGCCGCTCAGCGCCATGAAGATGTTCGAGTGCACTCCAACCAGCTTGTACCAGAGTCCGATGCCGTCCGTTCCTCCGCCAGCCGGATTGTAAGAGGCTATCGAATCGTTCAGGCACCCAAAGACTGAACTGGGAAACCCGGAACACAGGGGATAGGCCGAGCCCGCGGGAAAGGTTGAGCCGAAGGTCGGACCTGCGCCATCATTCGACAAATACGCGTGCGTCGCCACGATCACCGGTCCCGGAAAACTTGAAATCAGCTGGTTGGCTTTCGTGAGAATCGAACTCTGTGGAAACAGTTCGAGCGACAAGACCATGTAAGTAGTGGAGCCGATCTTGACCGTCCGGTAAAAATTTGGCGTGCGCTTTCCCGCTGCGTCAAGAATGTACGCAGTCGGCTGGAAGTTGGGCGGACCGAAGTAATAGAAGTAGTTGCTCGCGATTCTTGGTTGCGGTCGGTCAGCCTGGCAATCGTAATCGTGATTTCCGATCGTGGGCTGGTACGGAATGCCGTGGCTGGTGAGGATCTTCACCGCGGCTTGCGCTTGCTGCCACTGTTTTTGCCAGGTCGAAGGCGGAGTCGTCTGGCAGGTTCCGACGATCTTGCCCGTACTGTCTACCGGATAACCTCCTCCATCCACGATGTCGCCCAGGCCAATCACCATTTTTATGTTCAGTGCGGCTTGGTTCGCGACCACCCAGTTCACCTGGTCCTGGAAAAGGTAGTTGTAGGAGCCGTTGTAATACTGCGTATCCGGGAACAGCACGATGGAGAAATCAGGATCGCTCCCCGACATCGAGGCTTGCGCTGACCGGGCAGACCCGGCAGAAATTGGGCTGGGAATCTTACTGGCCGCGAGTGTAGCAATCAGAGCCGAGGAGAAAACGCACACCGCGAGATACACAACGGGAAGAAATCTGCGCATGAACCACCTTGTCGAGCTTGCAGTCCTGCAGACGAGCAGCCCTGTTTCACAGGAACCTGAGCAAGCTCTTGGCTAATTTGAACGTGCCGGACGGAGGACTGTGCGGGTGAGTATGCAGGCAGAATGGGCGACTGGCAATCAGCGAAACACCTTAACCGTCCGTTCGGAGCTAGTTTTTGGGTTGGCAAGCTTCCCTGGCCTGACCCGCAAAACAAAAAAACCGCCCAAAACAGCTTGGGCGGGTAATCAGGTATTAACCTGTTAGAAACAGGGTCAGTGAAGCAGCCCGAAGATCGTAAAGTTCTGGCCTGCCACGTACACCCTGCCGTTGACAATGGTTGGAACGGTGAATCTGACTGCTGTTCCAAAATGATCGCGACCGCCCGCCTGATCGCTGTTATAGAGTTCCGTCCCCACATCCGTAGCATCGTAAGCATGAAGCACATTCTTGCCTGACGCCTCGAGCACCCAGAGAATCCCGTTGCTGTTTCCATTCGACGAGATACTCATGTTCGCGCCG
Source organism: Acidobacteriota bacterium (assembly GCA_050263355.1). Lineage (GTDB taxonomy): Bacteria > Acidobacteriota > Terriglobia > Terriglobales > Acidobacteriaceae > Gp1-AA122. Next base: position 5,807 of record JBLNFC010000389.1, on the reverse strand, counting down.
GGATACCCGTAACTATGCGTACTGACGATCGGCGACGTCGATAGTTTTCCATTGCTAAGTTGGAACTGCTTGACCGTATCTATATCGCCCACGTAGTACACGTTTCCGTTCCAATACACGGCTGTGCTGTAATCAAGGTCATCGGGCCCCGTACCCAGTGCGCCACCAATGGATTGCACAATCTGGCTGTCGCTTCCCGACTGGAACTTACCCATGCTGTTGAGGTCAACGAGGTAAATCTTGCCCGCCTTGCCTGCGTTGACGCCCAAGCCTTGGTTAAGCAGAAGGGTTAACCCGCTCGACCCCAAGTCGAAGTCAGTAGCCGCCAAGTTCGCCTGGTCGAAAGGAGTGAAGTAGTCACTAATCGTGAAGCCACCGCCATTAGGAGTCAGCTTGACGATGCTGTCGCCATAGTCCTTTCCTCCCTTGTCCGCGTCGAAGGTACCGTTACCAACTACCAGGTAGAGATTCCCGGATGAATCCGCCGTCAAAGGCGCGCCCGACATCCATATCCCGCCCTTTGACCCGTCTGGTGTCGCGTTCCACACGCGCACCTGCTTCAGCGTCGATGCATCGTAGCCCATCACCCAGCCGTGGTAATTGCCGAAATCCTGGTACGACGCCCAGGCGATATAGACAACTCCGTTAACCAGGGTCAGAGCGCTGCGCTGCAGTTCCAATGTCGGATCGAAGGTGACTTGTCCGTTAGTGCTGCCTGCAGCAGTTCCAGGCACGGTCGCCTTAATGTCTACCGGGCCGCCGAACTTTTCGTTGCCAGTCGTGATATCCAAGGCGTGCAATTGATGGCGATGCACACCATTCACTTGGCTCACGGCCACAACGTAAAGCGTTCCGCTGGACCCATCGATCACCGGCGTTCCGGTAATGCCAACGTTCGGCGTTATAGGTCCGCCCTGCCCTCCCGCCGTGGAATTGCCGTCTACGACGTGAGCGCCAGCTGGTGTAAGGGTCTTCTGCCAGAAGGGCCCGCTTGCCTGACCCGTGGCGTCGAACGCGTAAACTGTGTTGCTCTCCGTGGCAACATATACCGCATCGTGTGATCCGGCCCCAGGGAAGGGCACATTGGAAACAAAGAGAGGCTGAGTGAACGATTGGTCGTCCAGTTGATAGGTCGCCTTTTTGCCGAAGCTGTTCTGATTAACGTTGGAAGTGGTGAGAGCGGTTTCCGCTTGGTTCTGCCCCGTGCCCGCCAGGTCGTTGTGCCACCGCAGCATCCCGCTGAATCCGTTCACGGTTACGGATACGGACGCTGACTTCGTCGAGTCTGCCACGCTGGTGGCGCTGATCGAGGGTGATGCCGAAGGTACTTTACCCGGCGCCGTAAACATCCCTGTCGAGGAGATCGTCCCCACGCTGGCGTTGCCTCCCGCAACCCCATTGACCTTCCACGTCACACCTGTATTGGTGGTGTTGGAAACCGTTGCCTTAAACTGCAAGGTTTGCCCGATAATCACGCTTCCAGTAGATGGGGTGACCGCAACCGTTATGTTGCTTGCAGGAGGTGGCGGTTGAGGGTCTGGACCGGGGGGCGGAGTCCCCTGGCTAACGCCGCCGCCGCACCCCACAAGCATCGGAGTGACGAGTGCACACATAAGAAGCAGAGCGAAATAGATTCGTGTCATTAACAATGCCCCTGTTCCGAGATAAGACCCCGTAGCGTGCCTTGGATGTGAGCACCTCAATGATGAGTTGCAGCGGGAATTGTGAATTTCGGCAGCTTTTGAATCTGTAGTTTGCGCTGCTTTGTTAAAGCAGTGTGAAAAAGCTTTCTCTATGTGAAAAAAATGGGGAAACCTGTTGCCGGGCGCGGCGCGTCCCACTACTCATGCGAAGACTTACCAGCCGTTTTTCCCATCTGCGGAGCCATGCTTCGACGTTGGCCCTTTCCCTCGCTTCCTTATTTCTGCTCGCTTACAGCCTGCCTCTGAATGCCCAACAGGGATCAACATCAGCCGACACAACTATTGAAGAGCAGACTCGCAACAACACCAGCGCCAGCAATGACTTCCGCGGAACGCAAAACGGAAATCCACCTCCCGCCCACGTCAGCAAAGAGCCCTTTCGTTCGCTCTTATATGCCCCGGCAAATACTAAGATCTACGCTCGGGTGGTTCCCTTCTTCCTGAACAGTCAAAAGCACATCAACGTGGGATACTCCTCCGACGATCCGCGCGAGGTCCGCCGCCAGGTCGAAGACATGATGAGCCGCGGAATCGATGGCGCCATCATCGACTGGTACGGCAGGGATCATCCTGATCTGGGTCGTGCCTCGGTCGAGTTTCGCAATGCCGCCGAGGATCACCCCGGCTTCACTTTTGTCATCAGCGAGGACAAAGGGGCGCTTAAAAATTGTGTCAGGAACCCCAACTGTGAGGTGACTGGCCACCTCATTGAGGACCTGAATTATGCCTACGACCACTTCGAAAAGAGCTCTTCGTACCTGCAGCGGGACGGGCGTCCCGTCGTGTTCTTCTTTGACGTAAACCTCGACAACGTCGACTGGTCCCGCGTACGCAAGTTCGTCAAAGGTAATCCCCTCTTCATCTTTCGGAACAAGGGCGCCTTCTCGATGCCCCAGAGCGATGGCGCCTTTTCCTGGGTCGACCACACCGGCCGTCGCGAAATGCCCTACCTCGATGACTTCTACAAGAAATATTTCGATGAAAGCCGATCCCGCCCTTTGATGGCCGTCGCCAGCGTCTATAAGGGTTTCGACGACCGCGCAGCCTCCTGGAGCGAGGGTCGAGTTACCGATCAGGAATGCGGTCAGATTTGGCTCGATACTTTCGCTAAGGTGAATCGCTACTTCTCACCCTCCAAGCCCATCGACGCTCTTGAAGTCGTAACCTGGAACGACTATGAGGAAGGCACCGAAATTGAGACTGGCATCGACGGCTGTGTACAAATCCAACCTTCGCTTTCGGGTCGCAAACTGACGTGGCACATCAGCGGCAACGAAAACACGATCAATCACTTCGTGGTCTATGCCTCCCCCGATGGTCAAAAGTTAATCAAACTCGCGCAATTGCCCCGGAAGGCTCGTGATTGGGAGGTACGCGGATCGGATCTGACTGCCGGCCGCTATCAACTCTTCGTCCAGGCAGTTGGCGAGCCCAGCATCATTGATAAGCTGTCTGCTCCAGTCCCTTGGGAAGAAACGGGCCGGCGTTGACCTATGAGCTGCCGTAACGAATGTCAGCGTGAAAAGCGACAGCCTCACAGATGCGGTGCCAGCTTCTCTGCCGCTTCACTCGATGTGATTACAGGATGTACCTCGAATTCCACGAGGTCGCTCCAGTTAGCCATCCATTGATCGAGCAAGTTGCGATCGTCCGTTTTCATGAGCTGATAACAACACGAGAGGCTTTCATCCACCCAGCTCGATATGTAGACCAAGCCCGCAGGAGCCATACGGCCGCGATCACGGAATCGCCGGTACACAGGCACGGCATCCTTGTTCTTGAAATGTTCCACCACCATGTACAAGGTCTCTGCCATACAAACCTGTGCGTGAGGATACCAGCACTCCGAGCGCAGCTCCCCATCCGTGCCAAAATCCGCGCTCGAGATTTCCACTCGTGGGTGCGTGAGCAATTACCTGGAGCGTGCGTGCTAGACTCTCGCCCTTACTAACATCGGGGAGACTTCGCGTGCGACTCAGAGTCATATCAGCGTGTCTGTTCTTGTTGTTCACGATCAACATGGTTGCTCAAACTCCGGACATTCCGGAGCCCGGTTCCGTGGAAGCAATCGCAGCAGCAACTACCGACCCTCACTACGTCTCACCCTGGGTCTCCTATGTTCCACAATCGACCGCAGTGCCCTCCCCAGAAAAGTTTTTCGGCCGCATTATGGGTGCGCCGGGCGAACTTGTCGGAACCGCCAAGGCCTATGCCTATGCCCGCGCGTTGGCGCAGGCCAGTCCTCGGGTGCGAGTGTTCACGATCGGGCGCAGCGAGGAGGGGCGCGACATCTTACTGCTGGCGATTGCAGACGAAGCAGGGATACGCGACCTCGATCGGCTGAAGGCCGCCACTGCAACTTTATCTGACCCTCGCAGCACCGACGCAGCCGCCGCTGACAAGCTCATCCCCACCGCTCGGCCCATCTACTACTTCAATGCTGCGCTTCACTCCGACGAGACGGGATCCACGGAAGCTGTTCTGGAACTCGCATACCGGCTCGCCGTATCCGAGCAGCCGATGATCAAGAACATCCGCCAGCAACTTGTTGTGCTCATCAACCCCATTTCCAATCCCGATGGGCGCGACAAGATGGTTGACTGGTTCTATCGTTACCTGAAAGGCAAAACCGATCGCGCCACACTGCCTCGCCAATCCCCGCCATACTGGTCAAAATACGCCTTTGTAGACATCAATCGTGACACGCATCAACAGACGCACGAGACCACCAAAGCTGTGCACCGCATGTTTCATGAGTGGCACCCTACGGTTGTTCACGATCTCCACGAAGGCTCGCCATTCCTGATGACCTGGAACGGCACGGGTCCCTACAACCCAAATATCGATCCCATTACTTACACCGAGTTTCTTGAACTCAGTTTTCAATAGGTCGAGTCGCTCACCGCAATGGGCATGCCCGGAGTGTCCACCTGGAATTTCGGAGAGGCGTTTGCCCATCTTTACCTCGACTCCGTGGCAATGAATCACAACAGCATCGGCCGCGGCTACGAAACCTTCGGCAACGGCAGCGCGGAAACGGAGCGCCGCTCTGTCCCGGCATCGGACACGACGATGGAGTGGTATCGCCCATTGCCCGCGCCGCGACAGGTGACCTGGTCAGCCCGAGACAATCTCAATTACCAGGAGACTGCTGCGTTAGCCGCTCTTGACGATAGCGCCCATCGGTCGAAGGAAATGCTGCACAACTTTTACAAGAAAGCATGGGATTCATGGCACAAAGGGCTGACACAACCGCCCTACGCGTTCCTCATACCCCAGGATCAAGGTGATCCCGCACGTGTGGCGCAGATGATTGAGCGTCTCATGAACCAACACATCGAGGTGGCGCGGGCTGAGCGCTCCATCCAGCTCAAGGAAGGAACATTTCCAGCTGGCACCTACGTCGTTCGTCTCGATCAGCCATACCGAAACTATGCTGTCGATTTATTGACGCCGCAGAATTTTCCAAAAGGTGGTGGTGAGCCGTATGACGACGTTTCCTGGGAATTACCCGCACACTATCACCTGCAAGCAACCCCGAGCAGCGACGCGTCCATTCTCAAGGTGAACCTGGTGCCGTTGCAGGCCCCACCCCACTTCGCTGGCACTCTTACGGGCTCCAGTCCTGTCTATCTGCTGAAAGACACTGGGCAGGAATCGTTCCTGGCCGCTCGTTATCGGCTTCTCAATTTCGAGATCAATATCGCGGAGCGTTCGTTTAAGCAAGGCGCCACCGAGTTCCCCGAAGGCTCATGGATATTGCGCGATCAACCGGGCCTGCATGACGCACTTGCGGCTGCCGCCAAAGAACTCGGTCTGGGCTTCGCCGAAGTTTCCTCTGCTCCCGATGTTCCGCAACATTCTGCGAGGACACCGCGCCTCGGGCTCTGGGTGCCGTGGGCGGATACGGACTCCATCGGATGGATTCGCTACTCTCTCGATCAACGGAAAGTTCCGTACACATACTTAAGAGATGAAGACATCCGCGCGGGAAACCTGAAAGGTCGCATCGATGTCCTGCTGTACGGGCATGTGGATTTAGAACTCGCCGAGCAGATTGAGGGTTTGCCCAGTGCCTGGTCTCCAATGCCCTTCAAGAAAACT
>JBLNFC010000388.1:0-4336 GCA_050263355.1 Acidobacteriota bacterium | reverse complement strand
TAAAGAACCAGAGGCGCCGCAGCTGCGAGCAGGACCAGCAGCAGGAGCCAGCCAAGATCTGGAATCACGACAAACAGTCGCATTCCGCGCGACACAAACATCTCCGATTTGTTTGGCTCGTCCCAGCCAATGACGCTCAGTCCTCCCCATTTTTCAAATCGCGTACAGAGAATGGCGGCATACGATATGACCGAAAAGAGGCTGGTAGCCGCGAGGAATGTTTCCGTCTTCATGTTGTCCTTGATGAGAAACATCATGGCCAAGGCGAAGCTAAGGGCACAGGCCGCGTAAGCCAGCATGGCCAGCGTGACGTGAACGTGCAGCCAGGTGGACTGCAGCGCCGGGACCAATGGATGAACATCTGACGGCAGCAACTGCATGAGCACCACACCCACGATTGCAACCGGCATGGTTACTGTACCGATCACCTTCACACCGAACTTCTTCTCAGCAATCAGCGTGAGCGCGGCCAGCGTCCAAACGAAGCTGAGTAACATTTCATAGATGCTGGCAAAGGGTGGATGTCCCGCCGCATACCAGCGATGCCCAATCGCCGCCGTGTTGGCCAGCAGACCTGCCCAGGTCGCGAGCGACGCGAACTTCACGTACGACTCAGTTGCCGTGACTCCGAAGCCCAGGTATAACGCTCCTGCACCCGCGTAGAAAATCAAAGCAGAGTACAACAGGTTCGATTCGGTCAGCAGATTGCCGCTCTTGACTACATTTAAAAACGCCATGAACAGCAGGAACAAGATCCCCAGACCTACCAGCACGACCAAGGTCATGCCGGTTGTGGCCGGTTGCTGCTCTGCTTTTGCGCGCGCCATGGATCCTCCCTGTCCGGATTCAGTCTCCGGCTAATGTCGTTGCATGCGCTTGGGCACATGCGTCTGAACCAACTTCAGATTGCTTTGCTAATTCCTGTTCAAGCTTTTCGGCGAAAGCATCAAACTTGTGCTGGAATGCCTCGCGATTTTTATTAGCGGTGCCTCCGAACCACAGCATCAATTGCTCGTGAGTGTCACGAACCGGCACCACCCAGAAGCGGATGTGTACGAGATAGAAGGCCGTCGCGAGCCCAAGTCCCATCAGAAGACACCCGGCCCACACCGCCCATTGACCCGGCTCATACGAGACTTGCAACCCTGTAAAGGAACCCAGTTGCAGATCCTTGGCTTCGAACGTGTAAGGCGACTCCGCGTTATGGGCAAAGCCCTCGATCTCGGGCAGCCAGACTTCTATGCTCTTACCCGTCTTCTTCGATTCCACAAACATCTGCACGGCGGGATTCTCGACTCGTTCGCTACGGTTGTAGACCTCGCCATCGCGAACAAAGTAATCAGGTATGAATCGAGCCAGGCGAACAGTTGTGTCGGCGTCGAGTTGGACGGGTGTGTTCATCGTTAACGCGATGTCGTGTAACTGGCCTTTGTTCTCGCGAGAGGATGCAGTCAGAAGAAGCTGCTCAACTTTGCCGGTCGACCCGTAACCAGACTGGTAGAAACGAACCCCTCCGTAGACCAGGGGATCGTTGACGACAATTTCCTTGCGCTGCACCTCGCGGCCGCCTTCCATGACGGCCAGCTTCGACCACCATCGTTTCGGACTTCCATCTTTATAGTTTTCCTGACCGGCGCCCTCACATCGGATCGCAAATGGCAGCGCCTTCGTCCCACCATCCTTCAGTGGGACTTGGGTCACTTGCTGCCCGCGCTCGAGAGAGATATAGCCGCGCCAACCCCACACGCCATCCACAATCCCGCCCAGGAAGATGAGCAGCAGACTTGCATGAACGATGTAGACCGCCATCTCCGACAGTCGATTCCTTTCAGCAAAGAGCGACGGAGTCTTGCCGGGAATCATTTCCGCCTTGAAGCCGCACTGGCGAAGCGCACGCTCCGCTGCCGCGAGGCCTTGTCCTTCGCTCGGGATGGCAAGCTGCTTTTGGGTGGGGAGAACTCTTCGGAAGCTGGCGTCCGTCACTTTGTAGGGACGAGAGAAATAGCGCCAGGCATTCGGGAAGCGCTCGATCGAGGCGGCAACGATGCTGAGGCTAACCAGGACCAGCAAGGTGACGAACCACCAGGAATGGAAGACGTTGGTGAGACCGGTGGCGTCCAGGATGCGCAGCATCTGCGGCGAGTACGCCCGTGTCATTTCGTCGGGCTCGGTCATCGGGCGCTGCAGAATGATGGTGCCCGCGGCCGAAACAACCACTACGACGATCAGAAGAATGACACCGGTCTTGATCGAACTGATTAGCTGCCAAAATTTTCGAAAGAAAAATGAGAGCTCTGCGGCCATGTTTCCCCTCTATTCCCCAAAAAGGGAAAGGCACGTGGCGCGCCAACCTTGGGGCCAAAAAGAAAGTACTGAAATTCCACTTACTTAGCGCGACTGATACGAAATTACACAACATCGTGCGTGGGCCATATCACGCACTCAAGTAACGGGATACACGGGATTTGGCGCATGAAAAGAGACTTTCATCACGACCTGCTGTGACGCCCGTCATACAGAGACTGCGGGACGGCGTTTGGAATATGCACAGTGGGCACCCGCACATCGCACGCTTGCCGCCAGCTTGAACCAAAACCCCTTGGTACCAGTCACTTGGGTTTTTTCACCTATCCTGCTGTGGGAGAAAGCTCATCCGGCCCGACCCTGCCTGCGGTGTTGCGATTCTGGACAACCCGCTCAATTTTGCAACGGTATGATTTTCAGGCACTTACGAAAATTGTTCAAAATCACAACAGTGAGGCCATTCCGGCGAGCATCGTGCATTTCCTTGGACGGAGGTTCCCTTGGAAGTAGTTTCCAAATCCGTCCCAAGCCGTCCAACGGATCGCTCCGCCAGTCGGAACTCATATTTCATAGATTGCCGGCTTGCGTTGTTGCTGTTGGTAGTCGTCGTCGCCGTTCCCCGTACCTTCGCTAAAGTTCACCCTGTCCCATTGGAAAAAAATGCGGACGCATCGACTTGCCTGCAGTGCCATGACGACAAGACCAAGGGCAAGTCGGTCCACTCGGCCATGCAGACCGGCTGTTTGAGCTGCCACGAGGTTCGGACCAGCAAAGACGTGACCCGGATCAAGCTGACGACGGCGGTTCCATACAAGCTCTGCCTGACCTGCCACGCGGACAAGGACGCCACCCAGGCAAAGGGGCACGTGCATCAGCCCGCCGAGCGCGACTGCCTGACCTGTCACAATCCGCATTCTTCCGACAACAAGAACCAACTGCTTAAGGCGAGCTCCGGCAGTACTAAGAGCGAGAACCTCTGCCTGACTTGCCACAACCAGGGGGTGAACGTTCCGGAGAAAGGTAGCCGTCACGCCGCGCTCGACCTGGGTTGCGAAATGTGCCACGTCACCCACAAAACCGGCACCGACCTGACCGCTGAGAATAAATTCCACCTGACGAAAAACACTCCGGCTCTGTGCCTTGATTGCCACGACGCCAAGGATGCGAATCTGATCAAGGCGCATCAGAGCCAGCCGTTCGGAACCGCCAACTGCCTGCAGTGTCACGATCCACATCAATCCGCGGCGCCGAAGCTGATGGCAAAATTCACCCATCCCCCGTTCGCCGACAAGACTTGCGAGATTTGCCACGCTCCGGCGCAGGACGGAAAGGTTGTCCTGCAACAGAAGGACGTGAAATCACTCTGCGTAACTTGCCACGACGAGCAGGCAAAGAAGATTGAGACAGCCAAAGTTCAGCACCCCGGAGCTGCGGGGGATTGCACAGACTGCCATGACCCGCACGCTGCCAATTCTCCCGGCCTGCCTAAGCCCGACGCGGTTTCGGTTTGCCTGACTTGCCACAGTGAGCAGGCAGAGCAGGGCAAGAAGGCGCATCCACATCAGCCCGCATTCCAGCAGGCTTGCTCGATCTGCCACGAGCCGCACGGCAGCGACAACCAGAAGCTGCTGCGTGCGGACAACGGCAACGCCCTGTGCCTGGAGTGCCACGGTCCCGATGCCAAACCGGAGAAGAAGGAAAACAGCGACATGGCGACCATTTTCAATGGCAAGGTCAGATTGCCTGAAAACTACTTCGGCAAAGTGGTTCGGTTGCCCTTGAAGTATGGGATTGGCCACCCGGTGGACCGCCACCCCGTCGCCGATCTGAGCGATCCGAAGTTGCGCAAAATCAAAACGCCAATCAACTGCATGGCATGCCATCAAGCGCATGCCTCGTCCCAGCCCAATCTGCTGGTGAAAGACCAGGTCAGCAACATGGCTTTTTGCGCCAGTTGCCATGAGGAATACAAGCGGTGAGTGCGATGAAAAAAGTTGAAATGCCGACCCTGAATTTGAGCTCAATAGCCGCC